>JAMDCN010000044.1 GCA_023489025.1 Deltaproteobacteria bacterium
TTCTCGACGATCCGGATCCCCCGGACCAGGGTCTCGAGCTCTCCCGGCTCCAGGGATGCGCGATGGTCGGGCCCCGGAAGGTTCCGGTCCAGCGTAACGTGTTTCTCGATCATGCAGGCGCCCAACGCCACGGCGGCGCAGGCCACCTCCACCCCGAGCGTGTGATCCGAATATCCCACCGGGAGATCGAATTCCCCGGAAAGCGTGCGGATCGCCTTCAGGTTGACGTCCGCCGGATCGGCGGGATAGCAGCTCACGGCATGCAGGAGAACGATCTCCTTCGCGCCCGCCTTCCGCAATACCCCGATCGCCTCCCCGACTTCGGGAAGCGAGGACATCCCGGTGGAGAGAAGGACCGGCTTCCCCTTCCCGGCCAGGTGCTCGAGGAACGGGTGGTTCGTCAGGTCCCCCGAGGAGACCTTGAACGCCGGGATGCCGATGCCCGAGAGGAAATCCGCGCTTTCCTCGTCATAGGGAGTGGAAAGGAAAAGGATCCCTCTCCGCCGGCAATAATCGGACAACTTCCGATGGTCGTCCTCCGACAGTTCGAGGCGCTTCAGCATCCGGTACTGGGATTCCGAAGCGTCGGTCGCCCGCGCCTGGTACGCCGCCTTCGGCGCATCGGGCGTCGCCAGCTTCTCCGCCTTGAACGCCTGGAACTTGACGGCGTCGGCGCCGGCCGACGCGGCCGCGTCCACCAGCCTCATCGCTTGCCCGATGTCGCCGTCGTGGTTCACCCCCGCCTCCGCGATCACGAAGCAGGGGTGCCCCTCGCCGACCCATCGATCCTCGATCTTAACGGCTTTCATCGATCGTCCCGGCTTTCATGATCAGCCGCAGAAGATGAAGGTCCCAGGGGGTATCCACGTCGAGGGAACGTTCCGCAGGCATGACGTAGGCGTACGTGTCCTCCGAATAAAAGGTCTTTTTCTCCTGCAGGAAATCGGTTCTCGCGAGGTAGATCGCCCCGTTGAGACTGTGGACCGGGGGCAGCTCCTGTCTTCCCGCGACCCGGTGTTTCCCGGGGAGGAAATCCTCCAATCGGCCCGAGGGGCCGACGGTCTTCAGGAGATATGGATGATGCGCCGCGGGCGTGACGCTGACGACCGCCCGGGCCTTTTTCTCCCTCGCGAGCGAGACGGCCGCCTCGATGTCCCCGGCCGTACGCAGGGGGGAGGTGGCCTGGAGGACCAGCGTCCACTCGGGCGGCCGACCCTCGTGCTCCTCCATCCAATCCAACGCGTGGAGCACCGGCAGGAGCCCCGGCGTTTCGTCCAGGGCAAGTTCCGGCGGCCGGAGGAAGGGAACTTCCGCTCCGTGCTCCTTCGCGACCGCCGCGATCTCCCCGGAATCGGTGGAAACGATCACCCTGTCGACGGAAGGAGCTTTTCCGGGTATCCCCTTGGACCCCGCCCTCGCGGGAACGATTGCCGTGACGGTCATGCGGCTAGACGATCTTTACCCGCTCGATATATACGGCCAGGAAAATCGAGAACAAAAACCCCGTGAACGTGGACATCGCTACGATAAACGCCCTTTTCGGTTTGGTTTTTTTTTCCGGTTGTATCGCCCTGTCGACGACTTGAATGACGACGGCGTCCCTTGCCTCATCCAGTTTGGCCAATTCATATTGCTTCGCCAACAGTTCATAGAGGGTTTCGTTGTACTTCACATCCCGCAGTTTTCGCAGATATTCCATCCCGACGGACGGCATCCTTCCCGTCGGCATGAGAGGGTCGTGGCCGCTCCCTCCTTTTTGCTCCAGTTTGTTCAGCTCCGACTTCAGCCCCCTCAATTCCTCCTCGATCCTCTGCAGGTCGGGATTTTGAGAGGTCGCATAGGTCTGCGCAACCTTGTATTGGACCTCCTTGGCGGCGATCTGCGCCCTTAACGTTCCGATTCCCTGGATCACGGCTCTCGCCTGGTCGTCGATCTTCAGCGCTCCCGTTTTTTCCTGGAATCCCCTTGCTCCTTCCTCCGCCTTCACCAGCGCCATCTTCACATCCTTCAATTGCTCTTCGAAGAACAGCCTCCTCTGGGCCGCCTCGGTGACGGCGAGCCCCTTGGAGACCGCCATCATCTCTTCCACGAACGCGTTCGCCATCTCCGCCGCCCTTTTCGGATCCCGGTCCTCCACGGAAACGGCGATCATCCCGTCCTTCCCGCTGGTCGCGGTGAGCGCGCCGGCGAGCCTGTTTCTCGCATCCTCCCGGTATTTCACGCCGTAGAGCTTCATCAATCCGAACCGGTCGACCATTTTGTCGGAAACGGTCCTGCTGCGGAGGATCCCGATATACATTTCGTTTTGACCCTTCATCCCGACGGCGCTCGACGCCAGGGTCGCGATTCCGCCCATCTGGTTCAACAATTGCGCGGCGATATTGGAGGACCCCTGTTGCGGAGGAAGGATCTTCGTCTCCGCCCGGAAGATTGGCGTCAAGACCAGGCTGATCGCCAGGGAAACGACGGCGGCGCCGGCAGTGATCCCCCCGATGATCTTTTTATGCTTTGCAAGCATGGCCAGCAGCTCGGTGAGCTTGATTTCGATGTCGTCTTTAGAATACGACAAGGAGCACCCCGGCCGTAACGGCAATCTGGTAGAGGATCTGGGTTATGTCCTTGACTTCCCGGAGCCAGGCGATCTTTTCCAGTTTTTCGGGCACGACGATCGTATCCCCGGGCTCCAGGTCTTTCCCCGTTCGATACGAATCCTCGCCGAACAGGAACATGTTTCCCCCTTCCGGCTTCACCGCGGTGCCGTCCGCCTTGAAGACGTACAACCGTTTCTTGTCCGCGCTCTCCGTATATCCGCCGGCCAGGTTCACGTAGCTTTCGATGTTTTTCCCCTTGTTGTAAACGAAAGCCGTCTGGTTGAAGACGGCGCCGATGATTTGAACGCTTTGCGGATTCGGGGGAACGAACAGGCTGTCCCCTTCCACCAGCTCGATATCCGACGGCGATTTCTTCAGCGGCTCGGGCTGATCCAGCGCGATCACCATCCGCCCGCTCGCCTTGACCGTTCTCAACTTTTCGATGAGATCCTTGCTTTGCTTCGACTCGGCCTCCTTGATCCTTGCCTCCTCCGGGGAGGCCGCCACGGAAACTCCGGAAACTCCCTGGACCAGCAGCTCCCTCTCCAGCCGGGCGACCATTTCATCGACGCGCTTCTGCTGGATCTCTTTCACCGTCTCGCGGGTGAAGACCGCCCCTTTCAGGTAGGCCTTGTTCGTGAAGCCGCCCGCCCGTTCGAGGAGGGAAGAAAGCTTTTCCCCCTTCGCGATCGTATAGGTGCCGGGAAACCGCACTTCGCCGGTGACCTTGACGATGTTGTACAGCTTCCATTCCGGGACCGTCCGGATGAAAAGGTAATCGTTTTCCTGGAGCGGGATGTTTTCCGACGCGTTCCCCTGCAACGCCGTTTCCAGGTTGATGATGATCTTGGCGGTTTCCGGTCCCTTCTCGGTGATGGTCAGGCGGGTCAGCTCCGCGCCTTTATCGTACGCGTAATATTTGACCCCCCCGGACATCGAGACCAGGTCCTTGACGGTCATCCCCTGCCGGAACCCGTATTCCCCTTCCCGGGGGACCGCGCCCGAAATCCTCACGACCCGCTTGTCCTGGACCACCTGGAACACTTTCACGATGTCCCCGGGCTCCAGCGGGACTTCCTTCTCCTTGACCTTTTCCCAGTCGGATTCGAAGACCACCTGGCGCCGGTTCTCGACGATCCTCTCTACCTGGATGCGCCCGAGAAACGCGATCGTATTGAGCCCCCCCGCCATCTCGATGAGCTGGGAAACCGTCTTTTCCCCCTTCAGCTCGTACACGGCGGGGATGTTCACGTTCCCCGCGACGGCGGCCAGGGGGCCGACCGGGGGAATGAAGATGACGTCCTCGGGCATCAGGCGGACGTCGTTGCTCTTGTCCCCCTTCAACAGGAAATCGTACAGGTCGAAATGGACGACCGTCTTCCCGTTCCTTTTGAGTTGGATGTCGCGCATCGAACCGTTCTTGTTCGGGCCGCCCCCTTCGAACAGGGCGTTCACCAGGGTGGAAAGGGAAGAGATCGTGTATGCGCCGGGACGCTGCGCGTTTCCGACCAGGTACACCTTGATCGACCGCAGCATCCCGAGGCTGACGTTCATTTCGAACCCGTTGTAGTACTTCGATATTTCCTTGTGGAGCAGGATCTTCAGCTCCTGGAACGTCAGCCCGGCCACGCCGAGCACGCCGACTCTCGGAAGGGAGATAGTCCCATCCCTGTCCACGACGATGTCATACATCCCTTCGATCTTTCCCCAGACCGTGACCCGGATTTCATCTCCGGGACCGAGGACGTAATCCGGCCCCACCGGCACCCGGTCCCCCGGGGCGAACAGGTAGGGAGGCTGCTGGAACAGGTCGTATCCGAATTGCTTCAGGTCGGTGGAGATGGCATACGGGCTCTTGATTCCCAGCAATTTGAACGCCGCGGCGATCACGTCGAGCGACCCTTCGAGATATCCGGCGTCCACCTCCCGGAGCGCATCCTTTGTTTCGCCCTTCTCCGCTTCCTTCGGCTTCTCCTGTTTCTCCGCTTTTTCCTGTTTTGCCGCTTTTTCCGCGCGCCCGACGATCCGCACCGGGATCGAGAGGATGCCGGGAGGCAGAGAACGCGGCGTATTGGAAAAAGAGATCCCCTGGAAATTTCTCAAGACCTCGAGTTGCGTGTCCGTGATTTCGACCTTTTCGGAAACGAACAGCTCATAATCGGACGGCTTCTCCGGAGGTGGAGTCGCTCTGCGTAATTGTTGCAGATCGTAAGGGATGGGATAGGATCTTCCCGGTTCGGCGGAACCGCGGTAGGGCAACTGCGGAGAGCGCATCATATTGGGGTAGGATCCCTGATCCCTCGGCCCGACCGGCTGCATGGATTGTTCGCCGGACGAAGAAGGGTACTGGGGATCGGCCGTGAATGCGGAAACATCCGTCCCGACGGCGCTTCCCATGAGAAGGAAGGAAAACAGCCCTGCCAGAATCCGGTTTCGCCTTTTCAACGCTCCCCCCTCTTTCCCCTCAGAACCCGCGATATTGGTAAGCCATCATCAGTTGAAACGTCGAATCCGTGCCGTCCATTCCCGGCACGCCGTTTTCGTTCGAGACCTTTCGCACCGAAAATCTTGTCTCATTCCGCAAGCTTTTTGACAACCACAAAACCAGGCCGGCGCCGAATCGCCGCGTCTCTTCCCGGGCGGGCCCGGGAAAGAACCGCTGGGTAAGATCGGCGTTGATTTCCAGGTAGGAGGCGGGAAGGATGAAATAATGCGCCTCGGCGAAAAAGTCCCGCGCGTCGGTCCCGAGATGATGCCCGAGGACTTGGCCCTTATAAGCATGTGCATACCCCTCGCCCGACGCGAGATGTCGATACCAGATTCCCGTGCCATGGGCGGAATCGTAAGTGTCCGCGAACTCGAGCCGGAAGTCGAACCTTTTTTCCCCGCCGATGGAAGGAAGGAATATGCCGCCCAGCCATGCCCATTTGCTCGGCTTCCATCCGCTGGAATGGTCCTCCGCACCGCCTTCCATGTACAAAACCACCGGTTGGCCGCGGAGAGGCAGGCGAACCTTCGCGTCGAACGACGCCAGCTGGTTACCCGCCCCGTTCGGATCGTTTTCGCCTTTCCCGGTAAACGTATCGATAAGAGTGGAGGAAGTCACCGATCTTCCCTCCCCCCCGAAATGCATCGCCCGGGAGGCCCCGATCTCGAGCCACGGTTTCGGCTTGAGGGCGAGCCGCATCCCGGCAAGGTACGGATGGGGGATCGGCCGGTCCTTTTCCAGCCGGGAAAGGAAAAGGTCGTACTGGAACAGCCCCAGAAAACGGAACCATCCTCCGACCGGGATCGGACGCGGGTTCCGGAGACGGGTGCCGATCAACGGCTCCGCATTCGTCGTGAAGAGCAGGGAACCGTGCCTTCCGGGCCCCCACCAAAGGGAAAAGCGTCCCGCTTCCAGAGTCCCCTGGGGCCATCCGATCCGGACGGAGGTTTCCTCGATCCGCCCGGTCCGGCGGCCGTCCTTCCCCCCCGTCACATAGTCTCCCCGCGCCTGGAGGGCCAGCCAATCCGTCGGGGCATCCCGGAAAAAACCGCCGAGACGGAACGCCCAATCCTTCTGGATCGGCAGTCCCTGCGAATTGGGAGAGATCTCTCCATGACGGGAATCTTCGAATCCCGCGCGGAGCCGGAAGTCCATGCGGGGAGTCCCCTCCAGCCGGAGGAACTGGAGCATCCCCTCCGCGAACGGGTCTTCCACGTCCACGGCCTTCACAGCTTCCCGGGCCACTTCCCGGGCTTCGAGTCCGCGGTCGTCCGTCATCAATCCCGGGAGCAGCCCGTACCCCTCCAGTTTGTCGATGAGAAGATATATTTCCGGCTCGTCGGCGAGAAAGATTTCCGGGGAAGCGGGGAAGGCGGCCAGGGGCAAGGCCACGACGGCGCACAGCACCAGGACGACGAGGGAAAAACTCTTCATTCGCTATAAATACCTCTTGTTGTGGCGCGCGTACTTCTTGCCGAGCACCTTCAAATTACGCAAAGCGGCGGTCCGGATCAATAGGATCCCTGCCCGATCAGGATCACATGGAACGTCTTGAGGAGGATCTTGATGTCGAGCCACAAGCTCCAGTTTTCGATGTACTTGATGTCCAGCCGCGCGATCTCGTCAAAATCCGTGATCCGGTTCCGTCCGCTGACCTGCCAGAGGCCCGTGAGCCCGGGCTTGATGCAGATCCGCTTGCGGTGCCAGTTCTCGTATCTCTCGACCTCGTCCGGCGTGGGGGGCCTGGTCCCGACGAGACTCATCTCTCCGCGGAGGATGTTCCAGAACTGGGGCAGCTCGTCCAGGCTCGTTTTCCGCAGAAACCTCCCGACCCTGGTGATCCGGGGATCGTTCTTGATCTTGAACACCGCGCCGTTCATCTCGTAGAGGGGAATCAAATTTCTCTTGAGGTCTTCCGCGTCCAAGTACGTAGAACGGAATTCCCAACAACGGAATAGCCGTCCTTTCTTCCCCACTCGCTCTTGGTGGAAGAACAGCATTCCCGGCGAATTCAACCGGATGGCCAAAGCGGCGAAAACGCACGAGCCTATAACACAAACCGCGTATATTCACCGGCAATAACGCAACAATAATTCTGGAAATTAATATGAAATAAGAAAAATGTTTCAAATAAACATTATTTAAAATTTTATACTTATGAAGATTCCACTCAGGTATAATGTGTCTTCGCCCTCCCCTTCTCTTCAACATGGGAAGACCGCCCCTAGAATCAACCAATACATCGGGTAGATTTGCAAAATTATATCCATCCCCCAAGAGCTTTATCCACAACCCGTAATCTTCCCTGCCATGTAATCTGGGATATCCACCAACATGATTATTCACAACGCTTTTTTTATAAATAACTGTCATATGGTTTACAGGGCTTCGCTTTTTTGAGAAATTTTTTATGGACTCGTGATCACAAGGAACAATTCGTAAACCAAAACTATATTTCATGTTATCATCGAATTCTCTTATTTGAGTGCCCAAAACATCGACATTTTGAAATCGCTCTAAATATTCCATTTGAAGCTCGATTCTTCTTGGATGACAAATGTCGTCAGAGTCGAAACGGGCTACGTATTCAGAAGAGCAGTGTTTTAAACCTTCATTTAGTGCCGCGGCAAGACCGGAATGCACCTGTAGTTGAACAACAATTGAATTCTTCAAACTCTTTATTCTGCCGATTACTTCATCAAATTCAGGAGACAAGGGTCCATCGATGACTAACACCACTTGATCGACAGGTCTCGTCTGTTCAAATACCGCACTCTGAATGGCCGCATGGAACCACTCGGGTTTGTCACCAGCATAAACCGCCATCAATAACGATACTGAAGCCAATTAACACCTGCCAGAATTAGTATTAACCATAGTTGATGGTCTCGGTCTTCAAGCTTCTATTGGCCTGCCTTCATTGGCCCAAGCAAGCTTTCGGGTGGAGTTACCCCCATTAAACAGAACACTCGCTCGATACCGTTCGCGAACCAGTGAGATCTCCACATTTCTCGGACACTTTTCGATTTGGGAAATTCCCTCTTTAAAGGTCTGTGATAGCTCCCAGTTTTCTGCATACGCCCACGGCGTTTAATTCCCCAAAGCGCTGTAAGGGCAGTGCACACTGTAGTCGATCCGCCAGGACTTGATCTTCATCTTGGCATCTTCGAGCAAAGAGAGCCAGTTTTGATCCAAGCGCTCTTGACGCAGTATTCCGTTGAAGCTCTCTATGTATGCGTTATCGACCGGCTTTCAGGGTCGAATAAAATCCAGCTTCACACCAACTCGGGGATCATCCGATCGGAACGGAGCAACTCCTGATACAAACGCGCGTATTGATTGACTATCACTTCCCAATCGTAACGCGCCCGCTGTTCGGAGAGCCCTAACTTCCCCAGTTCCCTCCTTTTCTCTTCGTCCTCCAACAGTTTGCCGATCTCCGCAGCCATCTCGTCAACACTTCGGACGAGGATCCCCCCCGGCATCTCAAAGATATTTCCCGCGGGAAAGGCAATGAAAGGTGTCCCGCTTGCCATAGCCTCGACGATCACAAGAGGGAACGCCTCAATACGGGACCCCGACAGGAATAGGTCGGAAGCAAAGTACGCCGCGACTACGTGTGATCGCAGGGCGTTGTCGACAACGCGGATATTATCCCCGCTTCGGGATGCTTCAAGGAGGCATTTTTTCCAACAGCTGCGAAATCGGGGCGCGCTGTTTTTTCCGATGATAACCAGCGTTACATCTTCCCGTTTCAATATCCTGAAGGCTTCTATCACCCGATCATGTCCCTTGTTCTTGAAGTGGTTCCCTACCGTGAGAAGCATGTATTTCGTACGGATATCATAGACATCGCGAAAATCTAGGACCGGCCGCTGGAACTCCACCGAGTCGGCACCGTTGGGAATGACCTGATAGTTCGTTATCCCGTGGGCATCGCCGAACTTCTTATCGATATAATTCTCCGAATGGTAAACGATAGTGTCGTACTGGCGCAGATAGTGCGGTAGACGCAGGAAGTAGGGCCAGTAGACCAGCCTCCTCGCTCCGATCAATCCGGAGTAGCCGCATGCAGCCAGGATCTTCCGCGCACGGATTTCCGGCAGCAATCTGCATGTGAGATCGGTGCACCAGGTTTGCGCAGCATAATTCATCACGAGGTCATACCGACCCTCCCGAAGATATTCAAGATAATCCCCAACGTCTCCCCGAATCCCCAAGGCGGAATGATTCAGCACGCCGTGGATATTAAAGTGTCGAATCGTTACCCCGCTGTGCTCGAAGACCCGGCGATGAGGACTGAAGGTAGTCGCCACCGTCACCTCGTGCCCGCGACCGGCGAGGCGCTCTGACAACTGGCGGACGACTTCCTGTGAACCGCCTCCGCAATCCGGATGGTAATAGGCCACTGTATGGAGTATTCGCATTACCAGCCCGCGTCAGGTATCAACCCCACCTTGGCGAAAATCTGGCGAAATCTTGCATCGTAAGTATGTTCCGCAATGGTTCGTGCATAACCAGCCTCTGCAATCGCTGCCCGCTCCTTTTCATGTGCCAAGAAATATTTGGCCTTCCGTATCAGATCGTCTACGTCATCGAAACAGGCAATCTCCTTTCCGACATCGTAATAATCTGAAAGGTTCTCTGCATAGCCGGTCAGTAAAAAACCCCCGCATCCAGGAATCTCAAAATTCCTTTCCTTGATCTGCTGGCCTTCTTTTGTGGATAAATTACTCAGGTTGAGATTGATACGGCTCTGGTTGAAAACCCGGACCATCTGGGACTGCGTAATCCTTCCCTCCTTCCACCCGTAACCCCAAGTCCGGACATCCAGCCCTTCCTTTCGCATCCGCGCGATGACTTCCCTGCGATTTCCATGCGGGAGTCCGACGAAGGAGATGTCATAAATTTTCGGAAGATCCATCTTGTAGCAGAGGTGGTGGTTGCATGCCCACTGAGAGAAGATTACATTCCGGACTCCTGCTTCACGATATTTAGAAAGTGCCGAGGCGGCTGTAGTGATCACCCAGTGGAAGCAAGGAGCATAATACTGTGAAAATTCTTCGAACCTCCAAAGATCGTCGCAGAACCAGTTCATCGTGACCGTCCTGCCTTGGCTTGAGATCTTCCGTATCGTATCCGGCTCAACTTCTTTTTTGAACAGGATGGAGAAGAGCAGATCGGGGGCATATCTATATACCGTTTCCATGAGCATCTCGTTCATCCGTTTCCGCCCGTATTCCCTCATGATCTCGGCGAAATCGAAGCGGATCAGTTCGTACCCCATCTCGTACAAACTGTGAAAGAAATAATTTTCCTCGATGCTCAGGCCACGGGTCGCATTCCCATAATCATCCTTGTGCGCCAGAAATAGGATGCGCAGTTTCACACCGCCATGCTTGGAGGCAGCCAGGGGAGAATGATAAACGCGGACACATTTATCCAGCACACTCTCAACGTTGACGGGCCGGAAAATCCGTTCGTAGATCAGTGAGAATAATTTCTCCCAATAATATCTACGGAAAAACATGTTCGGTCTTATCTTCAATAGTTTTTCTTTTTTTTCCCTAGATATTTCAGGATGTCGGTTTTGCGGTATATGCCGAAAATGGCAACGCAGGAGTCCTCCCTCTTTGACGAAGCATTTCGCGTTCCGTCAGGTTGGAAAGGGAAACTGCCAGTCCCAGCACAAACCAATACCACATGCTGTCCACCATGCTGTTGAAAAATCCGTAAACCAGCCAGCTGATCATGATCCCGAGGAGTGCCCACCCCACCCAAACATCCTCCGCCAAGCGATCTTTCACTCGTAGAAATCGCATTAACCGGGCAATAACCCATACCAACAGGAGGATAAAGATCGCTACCCCGATAATTCCTTGCTCGACGCAAAGATTGAGGTAAACGTTTTCGGCATGGTTTAAGGGACCGGTAAAAAAATCGACCAGGAAGTATCGTACATTCCCCACACCCACTCCAAGGGGGTTCACAGCGATGATCCCGAAGATCCTCTTGGCCAGTTCGATCCTTGCTAAATTGCTACTCCCGCCTTCCAAGGAGAGGGTAGAAAGCGTCGCAAAGCGGTGAACGATCAGTTCAATTTGTTCTGGACCGAGAAGAATGGTAATTCCCACCAAGGTGGCGGCAAGAAAGAGAAGGAACATGGAAAAGGTTTGACGGATTCGCGGCCTGTATCGGCTACCCAATATCAATATGAAAATCAAGGTTGCGCCCGTCGCGATCCAAGTGCCCCTTACCAGCGAAAGGAGCATGCCAGCGGCCAGTAGGACAGAACCGATTGCATAGGCAGGTTTCAACCGGCCAGGTTTCCCAAATAACCATATGGAGAGCAGGATCCAGAAGGTGCTCTGGAGAAACAACATGTCACCGTTCCTCGTTGCCGGCTCATAAGTCACACCAAAGAAGCCAAAGAGGTGCTCCGACGGACTACCGATCTTCCCCGTAACGAACCCATACGCACCGTAAACGAAAACTGCAAATCCGCTGATCGCCAGACAGAGGAGAGCCCGTCGAACGACCTTTACATTGTCGCTGACGCAGGCCACAAGCAATGGGGTCATGGAGAAAAGAGCTGATTTCGTTGTTATGCCCGCATCCGGAGACTGAGCTATCGAAGTGGACACGACAATCGACAGCAAATAGACAATGATAAACAGCAATAAGACCTGGGAAAGATAAATTGAAGCATGCTCCTTCAACAACCTTGCGATGAGTACTATCACAAGAATTGAAGCAAACAGAACGCCGTAGGGTATGGCAGAATCTC
Source organism: Deltaproteobacteria bacterium (assembly GCA_023489025.1). The sequence goes on from JAMDCN010000044.1 coordinate 11,867, forward strand.
CCATGCTGATGCGCAATGCGGGAACGGCATAAGTTCCAAGCGTCAGATACAACAGGCAAAAAAATCCGTTTTCAGCCCGTTTCAATAGCATTCTGTTCCGCCGTCCGCAAACAAGGGTCACACTCTGGTTGCATGTATGTTCAGACTTACATTCACACCTAAATAGAGAGACAACATATTCTTCTTAATAATATTTCCAGTTCTTGGCGCATTTCAAATAAGATATCCTGGAATAATAAAAACTCGAACAATCTGTAAAGTAATGATCAAGCTTAATCTGCAAATATTCAAATTTCCAACATTGTTATTTCGTATTATCTGATAAATAAAAATTTATTTCCCATAATAGACGGTGGACAGCGTAGTAACACGCAGTCCTACCTAAAGAAACTGCCATAATAAAACGGGGAGCATATCCTTTACGAAATGCATCGAATATTATTCTCCACATGAATTGGTAATGAATGTCCTTCCGGATTCGAAAGGTTGAATTGCATCGATGTGTTCGTATTACAAGTTCCTCCCCCAAATTGGCCGCCTTCGTGACCGCAAGAACCCTCCACCATAATTCATAGTCATGCCCAATCGAATCGAATGACTGTTTATACCCACCGACTCTGTCGAGAACGGATTTTCGGACCATGATCGAACTATGGACAAAGGGATTTCTCCATACCATGGATCTCCGTATCGCTTCATCCTGATGTGGAACCGAAAAATGCGCCATATGCGTCCCGTCTTCCCGCACGATTTCGCATGCAGATCCGACTAGACCGCATTCTGGATTGGCGTCGAGGAAATCGACCTGCTTGCAGAAGCGATTGATGCGAGAAAAATCATCGGAATCCATACGAGCGATATATTTTCCCTTGGCCATGGAAATGGCGAGATTCAACGTTTGCACGATTCCTTTATTCGTTTGGGTGACGATCGTTAAACGGGGATCGAAAAATTTCCCTAAAACCTCGCCCGTCCCATCCGTGGATCCATCGTTCACCACGAGGAATTCAAAATCTCGAAAACTTTGGGCCAGGATGCTCTCGATGGCGGCACCCACAAACCGCTCGTCGTTATAAACGGGCAAGATCACACTTACGGTAGGCATGCTACCCACAAACCTTCTAAGAAAAAGTAAACTCGGTGACTCGAGAGATCGGCGACATCCCCCATTGCGTCAAGCCTTTCCGGATAGCAACCTTGGGACGTAATACAACGTGGGGATAGAGGAAAACAAAGCGTATCCTAAAATAGTACCCCAGACGATACCCGGCAACCCGATCGATTTCGCAAAAAATATTTTCAGGATCACGCTGACAATACCTGTCAATACAGCGGCGGAAACCTGGAACTTCAGCGCATTGGCAGCATTCAGGAAAGTGCCTGCCACGTTCCCCAAGGCAAATAAAATCGTCCATACTCCGAAACCGATGAGGAGCGAAAAAGAAGGGACTATCTCCGAACCCACCCAATGGCGAATGATTTGCGCACCGAAAACAACGAAAACCATGGAGAGTATCCCTACTATCGCAAGGCTTATCACCATGGATTGAATTAACATTCTCTTCACCCATAGATTGTCTCCCCTTGCAATCGCCTCTCCATACGCAGGCCACAAAGGAACAAGCACTATCCCCACCATAAGCGAAGCAACGCTAAACATCCTTTGAACAACCGAATAGGTACTAACCGCAACCGGACCAAGTACCTGAGCCGCCACGAGATTGTCGGATGCGAAGGCCAATGAGTAAGATAACTGTAAAATAAAGAACCAGATTCCCATGCGAATAATGATCCTTGATTCACTGCTTGATACGCTGCTCCAAAGCGGGCGTAGCCAAGGCTGCTTCCACCCGAAAAGATGAATGGCGTTGAAAACTGTCGCAATAACGGGACCGCCGGTCATGGCGAGAACCAGCCAGATCAATCCAGCTTTCACTTCGATAGCCAGCAGGAGACCTGCCAATCCGAGAAGATTTCCCAATATAAGCCACAGGTTGTTCTGAGTACCTTCCTGGTACCCCATTTGGATGCGCTGTACAATTCCAAGGGGCAGATTGATAAGAAAACAAATAAAAAAAATAATCATCGTGGGTCCCGCCTCGCTGACAGCCAACGGGGATTCGAGATTGAAAACCCTTTTCCACGGAATCATCGGGTACATCGCCGCAAAAAGAACCGCAATGAAGAGGGCAATCCCCGCTAACATGAAGAATGCGCTCGAGACTGCGCGCGCGGCCTTTCCCCTGTCGTCTCTGCCGTTTGCCTCAGATATGGCATTAAGCAGTCCGTTCCCCATTCCGAAATCGGCGAATCCAATCAGAGCGATGACAGACGAGATCGTCATCCAAAGGCCATATCTTTCCGCCCCAAGATAATTCAATGCGAGACGAACGGATACGAGCGCGCACCCAGCTAATACGGCACGTGAAACGAAAGAAGTTACAGAGGTAAGAACGATTCGCCGGTATCGTTCTTTCGACCTCCCCTCTTTGGTTGACGTGTCATATGGAGTTGTTCTAAGGAATGAGAAGAACGGGTAATTGTATTTCCTATCAGGCCGCCCATCGCCTCTGGTCCCAAGGCAGGACACCTGACCACTGCATGCGCACGCTATTTTTTCCTGGTTGTCCAATATACGAAGATCGCCCAACACGCCGACTTTAATCCATTACCTTTTTCCTTCTCCATCTTCCGTTCCATATGAAAACCAAGCTCCAGAAAATGGAGGACAGGATCGTTGCGGTAAAGGCGATTTGCACTCTGTGAGGACCGGATTTTCGATCCGGCACGCGTGGAGAATCAATGACCCGGAAACCAAACTGCTCCCGGTTTCGGGCCAACATCTCCCGTTCCACTTCCTGACCATAAAGGGAATACAGACGCTCACGGGTCAACGCATCGACGGTTTTCCCAATTTGGCCTTCAATGAACTTCTTGTTTCTGGTGGCTCGCTCCAACGCCTCTTCCTGAAGACGGTTTTTTGCTTCTTCGAGATAATATGTAACAATGTTTGCGGAACTTTCTTGAGATGGAGAGTCAAAAGAAACGGTAACAGTCCCGGTCATTTTTTGAGTAGTGACGCTCAGTCGTTTTTTTACCGCCCTTATGGCATCCCAGTCCGTTGGTGGCCTTGACGCGTTTTCTCCGCCAAGCAGGTAGCTGAACAATCCATTTTTCAAGTTTCCCGTTTTCGGTTCATAACGGTACGGGAAAACGATCGACCAGAGATTGTGGGTCCTGAATACACGGACTGTTAGGTCGTTGCTCTTGAATAGGGTCTCAAGGTCTTCCACCTTGGTGGGGGCGCCGATCTCGATACCGAACGACGCCAGGGTCCCTAGGACGGGAATCGATTTTTTCTCCTCTGCAGTGGGGGTGATCACCGCGGCGGCCTTGTACCAGTTCGGTATCAGGAACATCACGAGAAGGGTAACGATGCCGACGACAAGGGAAAGGAGAGCGATCTTCCACCAATGGGGACGCAGGACCGTTAAATAATCCCCAAGGGTTATTTCGGCTCCCGTCAATTCTTCTTGCCGGCGTTCTTCCATTGAACTCCTTGATAAGGAAACCTTCTTTTTACGATTTCTCGAGGTGCTCAGAACAACGCGATCAGCACACCGGTGGTAACCGCGATCTGGAACAGGATCTGCGTGATGTCTTTCGCGTCCTTCATCACGCGCGTCTGGATCAGCTTTTCCGGGACGACGATGGAGTCGCCGGGCTCCACCCTGGCCGACATCAATCCTCCACTGAAGACGGAGAACCCGCTGTCGACGTTGTCGCGCGTGACCACCGAGCCGTCCGCCTTGATCATGAAAATGTGGTCCTGGTCGGCGCTCTCGGTGGGGCCGCCCACCGTCCTGAGGTAGTAGCCCAGGCGGTCGTTGGCGGGGTCGTAGACGACGCCGGTGGGATTGTAGACGCGGCCGACGACATTGACCACGTTCGCCTTTTTCGGGACATCGAGCCGGTCGCCGTCCTCGAGGAGAATGTCGGCGCTCGTTCCCTTCAACTGCTCGGTTTCCGCCAGCCGGATGACGACCCGGCCCTTCGCTTTCGCTTTCCTGAGCTGCTCGATCAGCGCCCGGCGGGCGTTCATGAGCTCCCGGTTCGCCTCGACGTCCTCCTTGTCCAGCGCCCCGCCCGCCGCCTGCGCCTTCTGCGCCACTTCGAGTTCCAGGTCGGAGATCAGCTTGTCGATCGCCTCCTGCTGGGTCTTCTGGGTCGAGGCGCGGGTGAACTGCGCCGCCTTGAGGTAGGCGTCCGGGGTGAAGCCCCCGGCGCGCGTGAGCAGCGAGCTCAGCCGTTCCCCCTTGCGGAGGGTGTAGACGCCGGGGAACCGGACCTCTCCGGCCAGGGTCACCTGGATCTTCACCGACCAGTCCGGGATCTGGCGGACGACGAGGAGATCGTATTCCTGCAACGGGACGTCGAAATTCGCATCCCCGGAGAGAGCCCGCTCGGGGGAAACGACGAGCGTCTGGGTCTTCACCAGCTCGCCTCCCGGGGCGATCGACCGGCGGACGATCTCGGCCTCCCGGCCGTACGCGCTCTCCTTGAACCCGCCGGCCTTGAAGAGGAGGTCGGCAAGTCTCATCCCTTCCGTGAGAACGTAATCGCCGGGTCGGTTGACCTCCCCGGAGGCCGTCACCGTTTTCCTGTACTTGGTCTCCAGGAGGGAATGGACGCGGAGGTGGTCCTCGCTCTCCAGCGGGACGTTTTCCGCCGGGTCTCCTTCGAGCGCCTTTCCGAGGTGGAAGTAGATCGTCTTGTAATTGCGGTTCTCGTCCACGCGGACGATCTCGGCCCGTTCCAGGCTGGCGAGGCGCGTGAGCCCTCCGGCCATCTTGACGAGGTCGGCGGCCCGCGCTCCGGCGAAGATCTCGAAAGTGAGGGCGGTGTTGTCGCCTTGTCCGCCGACCACGATTTTACCGTCGGGCGCCGCCGCCTCCGCCCGGAACAAGGCGCGAACGGCGTTGTCGCTTTGCGGAACCGATAAGACCACGTTATCCAGTAATATCGTGTTATCCAGCGCCGTGTTATCCAGAAGGGCCGCCCGCTCCGCCCTGAACCTTGCCTGCAGGACGGACCGGATCATCCGCACTTCCCCGGAGACCGTCGCTTTCGGTGCGTCCCGGAAGGCGCGCCTGGGGAAAATCTTCAGCGTGTCGCTGGGCTGGAGGACGAGGTCCGCCCCTTCCTTTTTCTCCAGCACGATCTCCCTTAAGTTGACCGACAGGACCTCCTTGTGCATATCGGGAGGGACCAAGCGGGTCAGGAGCGCATAATTGAAATAGGTGTCCGGGAGAAAATCCTTTTCGTCCCGGAAAAGGTTCCCCACGGTCATTCCCGGTTTCAGCTCGTACTTGCCGGGACGCAGGACGTTGCCTTCCAGGGTGACGACGTTTTGCTCGGGCCCCGCGATGGGCAGCACGCGAAGGATATCGCCGTCGGCAAGCTCGAAATTCCGCTGCTCCTTTTCCAGAAGCTCGGCGTCCGTGTCGAGGACGATCTTCGACGTGTGCCCTTCCAGCCGCTCCACCTGGACGCGGCGCTTGTAGGCCGACGGGGAGAACCCACCGGACATCGCCACGAGGTCGAGCAAGGTTTTTTCCTGGCGCAGCTCGTAGATGGCGGGACGCCGGACTTCGCCCGTGACCGCGACCAGCCTCCCCACCACCGGCACGAAGACCGCGTCCCCCTGGAGGAGAGGGATGTCGGAGCGGGTGTCGCCCCGCAGGAGAAGATCGTACAGGTCGATCTCCCCGGCTTCCTTCCCCCCCCGGTTGATCTTGATGCGCCGCAGCGAGCCGATGTCCTTGACACCGCCGGCCAGGGAGAGCGCCTGCAGCGAGGTCTGCATCGAGCCGACGCTGTACCAGCCGGGGACGCGGACCTCGCCCACGACCGAGACGCGGACCCCCTTCATCTGCCCGAGGGAAACGTCGGAGCTGACCTCGGCCATGCTGGAAATCCGTGATTTCAGGAACGACTTGAGCTCGCCGAACGTCTTGCCGGCAACGTAGAGAGAGCCGAGCTTCGGGAAGAAGATCTTCCCTTCGCGGTCGACCGTCATCCGGTGCGTCCCTTCCATCCGGCCCCAGAGTCTTACGATCACCTCGTCGCCGGGCCCGATGACGTAATCGGGCGTGGCCGGCATGTTTTCGGGAAGGGGAGCGACGCCGGGACGCGGGTCGAAAACCTCGTGCCCGAAGTGGATCAGCGTTTTCGCTTCGTTGTCCAGGAGACGCTTGGCGAACAGTCCTCCTACGTAAGTGGAGGTCTTCCAGTCGTACCCGGGTGGGAAAGCGGGCGCTTCCGGCGGCGCGGACGGGGCCGGTTTCCTTGCGGCTTCGCCCTCGGCCTCCTGACCTTCGAGTTTTTTCCGGATTTCCGCGGCAAGCCGCTCCCTCAGTTCCGGGCTGGCTTCCAGCGCCTTCTTTGCATCCGCCGGCAGTTCTCTGCCGGATTGCAGCATCTGCTTCCAGATCTCGACTTGCTGCGGGGTGACTCCGGGCGGGAGGACCGGCATCGCCGCGGGGGATTCGTTCCGGAAGGGAGGCTGCGCCGGCGGCGCCTGAGCGAACAGGGGCCCGGCGACCGCCAGCATGATAAAAACAGGGACGTTCCTAAAAACTCTGAAAACTCGGGAGACCGTTTTCATCCTCACCTGCCGGGTCGAGTTTTCGGGCCGGTCATCCCATCCGGTCCAGAAAATCAGCAGGAGAGAGGATGGGAATGCCCCGAAATTTCTTCTTTGGAAGAAGATGTTTTTTGTCGCCTGTGACAATGACGTCTGCTTTGCCTGCCACCGCGCAGGCAAGGATCTTCGCATCGCCGGGGTCGGGAGAGAATTCTATATTCCCGGCGCCGCAATCGACCAAAGTGCCTATTTCGCGCAATTCATCGGAAAACTCGCGGATGTCGGATTCAGTCCAACGAAACCTTTTCCGAAGCACCCGCTCCAATTCGGAGAGGATTTCCTCCGAAACAAGGACCTCTATGACTCTCGCGCGTGAAAGCTCAAGGATCTCTTCGCAGTTACGCCCAAGGAGCAACGCGGAGAGGAACACATTGGAGTCGAGAACCACCTTCATTTACGGCGTAGTTCGTGAATAATGCGGTCGACCTCCGCTTCCGCCCTCACACCGAATTTCAGCGCCGTCCGGGCGCCTTTTTCCCGAAGTTCCGCCCATCTCCGGGACCGGATATAATCCCGCGCGGCGACCCGCAACAGCTCCGAACGGGTCATTTTCTCTTTTTCCGCCAGCTTTCCGATCTCCTCCCAGAGGGCGGGAGGCACCGATATCGACAGAACCTTGCTGGGCCTCATTTCCCCGCCTCCAGCTGTATTACTATGTATGATAACAGTCTCTTCGCCCTTCCACAAGAATCCGCCCTTCCTCACCTCAAGGCGACGCCGCAGCTCCTTGCCGCTTTTCGCAATGCGCCATCCAGTGTCGCAAGGGGCAATCCCTCGCGCATGGCGAGTTCGAGATAGGCGGCATCGTAGGCGGATAATTGCTGTTCCCGGGCCAGCGAGAGAACGCCGTCCCAGGCTCTCGCAGCCGAAACGTCATCGACGGCGATCGGCAATGCCTGGAGCAGCTCGACGAACCGCCGGGACTGCGCTTTCGAGATCCTTTTCCGGCGTTCGGCCACGAGAAGGACGTTGGCCATCTCCAGCGGCCAGATCGAAGGGGCCACTGCGCCGTTATCGGCGAGACCCTGGAGAACCGCTTCCGAATAGGGATTCGTTTCGTCCCCGAAGCACCAGGCCATCGCAACGGAACAGTCCAGGACGAACCCGGTCACCGGCGGCGCCCCTCCTCGATCATCTCCCGGATGGAAATGCCTCCCAGCGTGATCCCGCGACGGAATTCCCTGATCTTCCGGATTGTTTCCGGGACCGACGCCTTGTCCGCGGGAGACGCGGGGACCAGCATCGCCACGGGGACGCCCCTCCGGGTGATGGAAATCCTTGCGCCCTTGCCGACTTCCTTCAGCAATTCGGGCAGATGGGTTTTCGCCTCGTAGGCTCCGATTTTTTTCACGAGGTCCTCCGCTCAGACCAGCATATAGACCAGTATATAGACCAGTCTACTATTCTCTTTCGGCGGCATCAAGATGTTTTCGACAGAGGATCGACGGTCCGCTCGTGACTGGCCGGCAGGCGGGCAGGCTACCGCCACTAGGGGTCAAAAAGACTGCGTCCCCCGGAAAAGGGGCTATGGGGCAAGGCAGGTGTCCGCTGATGGTGCTCAACCGGTGGAGCTGCAATGACGAATGGCACGGATGCCGCGGGCGGCATCGATGCCCTATCCCTCGATTACCTCCTTGTTGAGGATCACCCGGAAGCTCGACACCGCTTCCAACAGGAGGACCACTCTTTCCCGGTCGGGCAGCGCTTCCACGAAGATGGCGTCCAGGCCGGCGAACGGGCCGTCCCCGATCTTGATTTTTTCGCCCGGCTTCCACTCGACGGGCGGCTTGACCAGCGTCACGATCCCCGATTCGTCCATCCGGCTGCGGACCGTTTCGATGATCTCCGGATCCACCTCCTGAGGATCGGAACCGAAGGAGACCACGCGCGCCACGCCGCGCGTGTACCGGATGGTGCGCAGCTGTTCGATGGCGAAATGGACGAAGAGGTAAGTGGGAAAGAACGGGCGGACGTCGAACCGGTCTTTCCCTTTGACTTTCTTAAGAATTCTCGGATAGAGCGTCTCGAAGCCGGCTTCCGTGAGACGGGTGTAGATTTTTGGTTCGTTCAGCGGCTTGGTTTTGACGAGGTACCATTTCGGATCCATCCATGGACCTCCGGCCGGAAAGGCATCAGCGGCCCATCAGTACCCCCCCGGATACCCCACGCCTGATGCGGCACGGACCTTATCGAAAATTCCTCCCGATTCTATCCGAAAGGCCGCCCGCACGCAAGGAAACTAAACCGGAGGATTCCTATCCGCGCGCCCCTGCCGGGTCAAAAACCGGGGAGGAAATCAGTCGGGCCGGCCCCTCCAGCTGGGGGACCTGGTCGAAATTGTGATCGGCCAGGGCGCCGCCGGTCTCGGCGATCAATTTGCGGTAAGTCCCCTTCCATTTCATCTCCCGGAGAGAGCGCCACAGATAATAGGTGAGGGCGCCGTGGTAGTCGCCGTCGATCCAGGCGTCGGCGGAGGTCTGGTCGGATCGGCAGCCGGCGATGAGGACGGCGTTCGTCTTCGAGAGGCTGATGCCGAAGCGGCGGACGGGGAGCGTCTTGTCGGGACCGGTGAGCGTGACGGAGCGGTCGATCCCCCGGTTCTCGATCCGGGGCTCGGAGCGATGGCGCACCTCCACGGGGGCGGGGAGGAACTTGTACCGGATCGGCAGGTCGGGGCGAAGGAACTCGCGCAACCCGGTGCCGGAGTGGCAGCAGTCGAGGATGACGGTGAAAAGCGTCCCCTTGGGGACCTCGCGGCAGATCTCGGCCAGGTCGTCGTCGGTGAAGGGGTGGTCCCAGTCGAGGTCGTAGGGGCAGAGGATCTCGTCGAGGCCGTCGGAGAGCTCGTCGCCGTGGACGTCGCGGACCTGGGCGCCGTGGCCGGAGTAATGGAATATGAGGGAGTCGCCGGGGGCGGCGTCGCTGGCCAGCCACTCGAGCCCTTTGCGGATGTTGGCCGTCGTCGCGCGCTCGTCGGTGAGGAGCTTGATGTCCGCCGGGCCGGTAAACTTGTACTGCTCTCGCAGCGTCTTGGCCATCAACAAGGCATCGTTGACGCAGCCTTTCAGGTTGTTGCGCGGGTCCGGGTACCGGTTGATGCCGACGAGGAATGCTTTGCGGGTCATTTCACCCTCAAGGATAGGGACGTTCCTAAAAACTTTGTTGAAAACAGGGCTGAAGCAATTTTCCGAGTTTTTAGGAACGTCCCTGTTTTTATGGTTGAGTCATTTCCCGGAAGTAGGCGATGGTGCGGGCAAGCCCGTCCCGGACCGGAACCTTTGGCTCCCAGCCGAGCTTCTGCTTCGCCAGCGTGATGTCCGGCTTGCGGCGGACGGGGTCGTCCTGCGGAAGGGGCCGATAGACGATCTCCGAGGAGGAGCCGGCAAGCTCCTTGATCATCAGCGCCAGCTCCTTGATGGTGTTCTCCGCCGGGTTGCCGAGGTTCACCGGGCCCACCATCCCGTCCTGGTCCATCATCGCGATCATCGCGGTGACCAGGTCGTCCACGTAGCAGAAGGAGCGCGTCTGATTCCCCGAGCCGTAGATGGTGATCGACTCGTTTTTCAGCGCCTGGACGATGAAATTGGAGACCACCCTGCCATCGTTGGGGTGCATCCGGGGGCCGTAGGTGTTGAAGATCCGCACGACGCGGATCTGCAGCTTGTGCTGGCGGTAATAGTCGAAGAAGAGCGTCTCGGCGCAACGCTTGCCCTCGTCGTAGCAGTTGCCGCAAAAGGCGGCCCGCCCGTGGCGGCGCACGCAGATGACGTGGTTCTTGACGTCCACGCAGTAGACCTTGCCCGCGTATCGAAGCCGTTCCGGCTCCACCAGATTCGCCTCGACCGGAGGCCGGAGGTTGACGCGATAGATGTCGCGGCCGGGCGTAAGCGACTTCGACGCCGCGTACCCGCACCGCAGCGCCAGCTCCTGCACGTCGTCGGCGAGACGTCCCGACTTGGTCCAGTAGCACACGCTGTCGCCTCGCCGGGAGCCGTCGCCGAGGATAAGGGCATCGAGCAGGATCGTCGATTGACGCCGCGAGAGGCCGAGGAGCTCGCGCGGGATGTATTTGTCGCCCGCTTTGCCGAGCGGCGCGAGGATCTCGGCGAGCTGCTTGCTGCAGATGCGGAGCTGGTGATCGTCGGAGGTGAAAAATTTGAATCCGAGGCGCTCGAGGCAGCCGATCATCCGGTCACGGCCGTCACCCTCCGCCTGCGCGATGAGGACGTTGTGGTCGGCGACGTCGTAATCGCGTCCGCCCACTTCGCGCACCCGGCGCCGGATGTGGACACAGCCTTCCGAGATGTAGTAGCCGAGGAATTCCAGCCAGTCGTCCATCCGGATGCGCACCACTTGGACCTTGGCGTCGCGCGGCGGCACGTCGAGGTCGAACCACTCGACCTCCTCGCCCTCGAAGGCGGCGCCGGTCGGGACTCGCCATCCATGCCAGTGACGCGGCTCGTCCGCCCGCAGGAACCGCATCTTGCCCGTCTTGCCGCGCACGTACATACGGTGATCGGGGGTTACCGCAAAGTCGTACTTGGAGTTGGCAAAGCGCAGCAAATCGCCCACGTACGGGTAGGCGATGATCTCGTCGGGGATGTGGTACTCGACCTCGCCCGTCTCGGTCAAGGTCGCGACGGCCGTGCCCTGCCGCAGCGCGGGAAACGCCACCCAGCCCTGTTCGGTGAGGATCTCCGTCTCGGCGTCGTAGCAGGCGCGCGGGCCGATCGGGTTGACGTTCCCCCAGTACGATTCCTTCTGCGGGTGTTCCGCCGGGTCGCCGTAGACCTCGGAGGTCGAGGCCTGCAGGATCTTCACCTTCAGCCGCTTGGCCAGCCCCAGCATGTTGATGGCGCCGTGAACGTTGGTCTTGGTGGTCTGCACGGGGTCGAACTGGTAATGGACGGGCGAGGCGGGGCAGGCGAGGTTGTAGATCTCGTCCACCTCCACGTAGAGCGGCCAGGTGATGTCGTGGCGCATGAACTCGAACATGTGGTTGTCCAGCAGGTGCAGGATGTTCTGCCGGCGCGAGGTGAAGAAGTTGTCGACGCACAGCACCTCGTCTCCGCGGGCCAGGAGCCGCTCGCAGAGGTGCGAGCCGATAAATCCCGCGCCGCCGGTCACCAGGATCCGCTTCATGTCTCCCCCCCCTAAAAACAGGGACGTTCCTGAAACGGTAAAAAGTCGCAACTTTTTAGGAACGTCCCTGTTTTTACTATCGGTATTTGAGGATGCACCAGATGGCGCGGACACCGTCCTTCCAGTTGATCTTCTTCCCTTCGGCGTACGTCCGGCCCGAGTAGCCGATCCCCACCTCGTAGATCCGGCAGCCCATCCGCGCCACCTTGGAGGTCACCTCCGGCTCGAAGCCGAACCGGTCCTCCTCGATCCGGATCTTCCGGATGATCTCGCCTCTGAACACCTTGTAGCACGTCTCCATGTCGCTCAGGTTGATGTTGGTGAACATGTTCGACAGGTGGGTGAGGAACTTGTTCCCCAACGAGTGCCAGTAGAAAAGGACCCGCTTCGATTCCCCTCCCGCAAAGCGCGAGCCGAAGACCACATCGGCCTTGCCGACCACGATGGGCGCGAGGAGCTTCGGGTATTCCTGCGGATCGTACTCCAGGTCGGCGTCCTGGATCAGGACGATGTCCCCCTTGGTCTGCGCGATCCCCGTGCGCAGCGCCGCCCCCTTTCCCCGGTTGCGGTCGTGGTAAAGGATGCGGAGCCCGTCCCGGCCATCGAGGTGATCCTTCAGGATATCGCGCGTGCCGTCGGTGGAGAAATCGTCCACCAGGAGGATCTCCTTTGCGATGCCGGGCAGGGAAACGGCTTCCACGCTTCGGACGATCTCACGGATGGTGTTCCTTTCGTTGTAGACGGGGATGACGACGGAGAGCAGGGTCAACGGTTTTCTCCCCCCTCGAGGGAATAGTTCGAGATCGCCCGGCGGTTCTTCTCATACCATTCGATCGTTGTGCGAAGCCCTTCCTCGAACGAGGTGCGGGCGACGAAACCGAATTCTTCCTTGGCGCGCGTGGTGTCCAAAAAACGGCGCGGCTGCCCGTCGGGCTTGGTGAGGTCGCGGACAACCTTGCCTTTGAATCCCGTCAGTCGACGGATCATATCGATGAGATCGTTGATGGGGATTTCCCGCCCCGCCCCGATGTTGACGGGGTCCGGCTTGTCGTACCGCTCGGTTGCAAGGACGATCCCCTCGGCGGCGTCGTCCACGTAGAGAAACTCTCGGGAGACCTGCACCCCCTGGTAGGTGCCGCTCCCCCAGACGGTGACCTGCTCCGCGCCCGAATCTCTTGCCTCGACGAACTTCCGGATCAGCGCCGGGATGACGTGAGACTTTTCCGGCTCGAAGAAATGGTCCCGCGGGCCGTACAAGTTGACCGGCAAAAGGTGGATCACGTTGAAGCCATACTCGGCCCGGTACGCCTGGCCCATCACCATCAGCGCTTTCTTTGCGATTCCGTAGGGGGCGTTGGTTTCCTCCGGGTACCCTTCCCAGAGGTCGTCTTCCTTGAAGGGGATCCGCGGCGGCCGGAAGGGGTAAGCGCACACGGTCCCGATCTGGACGAATTTCTTGACAGCGGCCTTGCGGGCCTCCTCCAGGAGATGAATCCCCATCGCCGCGTTGTCGAAGAAGAGGGACCCGGGGTGGGCGCGGTTCCAGCCGATCCCGCCGGCGTTGGCCGCGAGGTGAAGGATGATGTCCTGCCCCGCCGCCGCACGGGCGCACGCTTCCGGCCGGCGCAGGTCGTATTCCGCCGATCGGGGGATAAAAATGTTTCCCGGTTCCGCCCCGCGCTCGACAAGCTTCCGGACGACCGGTTCCCCCAGGAATCCCGACCCGCCGCTGACCAGGATTTTTTTACCCTTAAAAGCGCTCATTCGCCTTCTAACCTAACTTAAGCGAAATAGGAAAACAATGCCGCAGGGGGGGCAAGAAACGCTGGTAAGATACGGGGAAAACCTGACCGGAGGCAGAACGGGTGGCAGGAACGCGCGTCACCAGGGGATACGGAGTGCTCGAGCATTTCCTCGCGGAGCAGCGAATCAAGGCCACCAACCGCTTGATCCCTCCCGAATCGAGGAGGGGCCGCCTCCTGGACATCGGGTGCGGGACCTATCCCCTGTTCCTCACGAAGACGGAATTCGCCGAAAGGTACGGGCTCGACAAGGTCGCCGAGTGCGGAGCAACCGCCGGACCGTTCGAAGGGATCCTTCTCACCCGCTGGGACACGGGAACGGACGGGATCCCCTTTGAGTCCGGATTCTTCGATGTAGTGACGATGCTCGCCGTCTTCGAGCATATCGAGCCGATGCTATTGCCCGGAATCCTCTCCGAGATTCACCGTGTGCTGAAACCCGGCGGGAGATACATCCTGACAACCCCGGCCCGCTGGGCGGACGGGTTGCTGCGCGCAATGGCGAGGCTGCGGCTGGTAAGCACCGCCGAGATCGAGGAGCACAAGGATGCCTATACCCATGAGAAACTCCGCGTCCTGCTGGAGGAGGCGAATTTCAGGCGGGAGGACCTTCGTTTCGGCCATTTCGAGATGTTCGCCAACCTCTGGGCGATGGCGATGAAACCGAACGTCCCCGCTTAAAGTTTCGAGCCGATGGGGAAACCCTTGGCGGCAAGGATTTTGCGCCCGTCCCCCGGCGGCGTCAGGCCGGCCTCCTCCATGTCGGCGTCGACCATGATCCGGACCAGCTCCTTGAAGGCGACTTTCGGCTCCCAGCCCAGCAGTTTCCGCGCCTTGGAAGCGTCGGCGATCAGGTTCTCGACTTCCGTGGGACGGAAATATTTCGGGTCGATCTTCACGTACGCCTTCCAGTCCAGCCCCGCGTAGGAGAACGACTCCTCGACGAAGTCGCGGACCGAGTTCGACTGCCCCGTCCCCACGACGAAATCCTCCCCCCGGTCGTGCTGGAGAATCCGCCACATCGCATCAACGAACTCGCAGGCGAACCCCCAGTCGCGCCGGGCGTCGAGGTTCCCCAGGAACAGGTCCTTCTGCTTCCCCGCCTTGATGGCGGCGACCGCCCGGGTGATTTTCCGCGTGACGAACGTTTCTCCCCGCCGGGGCGACTCGTGGTTGAAGAGGATTCCGTTGCTGGTGAACATGCCATAGGCCTCCCGGTAGTTGACCGCCATCCAGTAGGAGTACACTTTTGCCGCCCCGTAGGGGGAGCGCGGGTAGAAGGGGGTCTTCTCGCTCTGCGGCGGCGGCGAGGCGCCGAACATTTCGCTGGAGGAGGCCTGGTAATATCTTGCCTTGACGCCTGCGCGGCGCACCGATTCCAGGATCCGGGTCGTGCCCAGACCGGTGATGTCGCCGGTGTACTCCGGGATGTCGAAGGAGACACGGACGTGGCTCTGCGCGCCCAGGTGGTAGATTTCTTCCGGCTGGAGGTTGTAGATGAGGTTGGTGAGCTGCCCCGAATCGGAGAGATCGCCGTAATGAAGGAACATGCGGGCATCGGGAATATGCGGGTCCACATAGATGTGCCCGAGCCGCCCCGTGTTGAAGGTGGAGGCCCGCCGGATGAGGCCGTGGACCTCGTACCCCTTCGCCAGCAAGAGTTCGACGAGGTACGAACCGTCTTGGCCGGTGATGCCGGTGATGAGCGCCTTCGGCATGTTTCTCTCCAGACTTTTTAGGAACGTCCCCGTTTTTGTCGGACTTTTTAGGAACGTCCCTGTTTTTGTGGTCTTTGCATTCTAATCGGTTATAGAGGGATAATTCAACGATGGACGCGGTGGCCCTGCTGCAGGAATACATCCGGATCGACACCTCCAACCCGCCCGGCGACTGCCGCGCCGCGGCCGAGCTTTTATGCAGGGTCCTCGTCGAAAACGGCCTGGTCCCCATCACCTTCGGCGCCCGGCCCGAGAAACCCAATGTGCTGTGCCACGTCGGAGGGACGGAGGAGCCGGCGCTGGTCCTCATCCATCACATGGACGTGGTCCCCGCGCGGGCGGAAGAGTGGAGCGTCCCCCCCTTCTCGGGGGAGATCCGCAACGGATACCTCTACGGCCGCGGGACCCTGGACACCAAGGGGCTGGGCGTGGCGCACCTGTGCGCGGCGATCGGCGCCTCGAAATCGGGGAAACTGCGCCGGAAACTCTATTTTGTCGCCAACTCCGACGAGGAGGTCGGCGGGGGCGAAGGGGCCGAATACTTCATCCGGCACCTGCCGGTCCCCTTCGGGCGCGCGTACGGGATGAACGAGGGGGGCACGGGGATACGGGACATTTTCGGCCCGGGGAAATTCTATCTCGTGAACATGTGGGAAAAGGGGCCCCTGTGGCTGAAACTCTCCGCTTCGGGGCGCGCGGGGCACGGCAGCCGCCCTTCCGGCAAGGACGCCCCGGCCCGGCTTTCCCAGGCGATGGCGCGGATCGCGTCTCACCGAAGCCCGCCCCGGATCACCGTCCCGGTGCGGGACATGCTGCGCGTCCTCTTCGCGCAGGGGAGGATCCGGCTCGACCCCGACGCGCTCACGGGCGGGCCGGAGGATGCGGCGGCGCTGGAGGAGTTCGCGAAAGAGTTCCCCGAGACCGACCCGCTCCTTCGCAACACGTTCGCCATCACCACGCTTGCCGCGGGGTTCAAGCCCAATGTCATCCCCTTGCTGGCGGAAGGGACGGTGGACTGCCGGATCCTTCCCGGAGAGGATCCGGAGCGCGTCGCATCGCAGGTGCTGGAGATGGTGCGCGAATTCGACGTCGCCGTGGAGACGGTCTTTTCCGAGAGGCCCTCGGGCTCTCCCCGCGGCCCGCTTTTCGATGCGGTGGCGGACGCCGTCCGGGCCGTCCACCCCGACGCGGTCGTCCTCCCCTACATGTCCACCGGGTTCACCGACTCGCGCTTCTTCCGGTCGATCGGCGTGGAAACCTACGGGCTGATGCCGCTCCTGACGGCGAGGGAGGACATGGGCCGCATCCACGGCGTGGACGAGAAGATCCCGGTGGCGGGCATCGCCGAGATGACGTCGGCCGTCGCGGCGCTCATCGGGCGATGGAACGGAACCTCTCCATGAGCCGGTCCCAGCCGGCCGCGGCGACCACGATCATCACCCCTTCCACGGGGAGCCGCATCCGCCGGCTGCCGTACGTCGCCAGGACGACGAACAGGAAATAGGCGCAAAGGAAGGCCGGCGCGGCGAACCGCCGGTCCCTCCTCCGGTTCCACCCCTCCCACGCCAGCAGCGGGTAGACGAGAACGAAGGAAAACAAAAACCCCCACGCCGAGGGGAGAAGCCGCAACCCCTCCGGCAGGCGAATCCGGTCCAGTACGTGCGGGTACCACAGGAACGTCCGGAAAATTTTCCACGGGAGCGTGCGGGGGATCTCGGCAAGGTGGTCCACCGCGTACTTCCGCGCCATCGCCGCCGCGACTTTCTCCCGTTCGTACTCGGACTGCCCGCGATACGGGACCGGGGCGATATTGGTTTCGTAGTTCACCCACGATCCGTAATATTCCGGGCGATGGAAAGCCATGTCGTTGTAGCACCCGAGCCAGACAAACCCTTCGCTCGTCGCGCCGGGGATGAAATGTCCGAAGGCGGCGTAGTTCCGGAACACCCACGGCAACAGGAGGACAATGGAGACCGCGAACGCAAGGAGAGCGCCCCGAACCTTTCGGCCTGCTCCCTTCTCGAGGAAAAGGTAAAAGAGCGGCAGCAAGAGCCCGAACCGGAGCAGCGTGGGACGGGAGAGATTGCACAGCCCGAGGAAGATCCCCGCCATCGCCCATCGGCTCCGGGAGTGCCCTTCCCCGCTCTCCGCGACTGTCACCAAGAGCAGGAAGGCCAGGACCAAAGGGACGAACAGATTCTCCGTCAGGACGTCGCCCGCATTGGCCATCAGAAACGGGTTGGGAACGGAGAGCAGCAGGGAGAGCCGCGCCGCGCGCTCGTTCGCCACCCGGCGGCACAGGAAATAAATCAAGGCCACCGCAGCCGTCCCGAGAAACGCGTTCATCACCAGGTAGGCGGGGACCGTGCTGCCGGTCACGCCTTGCACGGCTGCCAGCAGCAGCGGGTAGAGAGGCATCCGGTAGCTCGTCGGAACCACGCCGAACTTCCCGTCGCGAAGAAGGGTGTCGGCCAGGAGCAGGTACTCCCCCTCGTCCCGCAAGGGGACGAGGG
>JAMDCN010000156.1 GCA_023489025.1 Deltaproteobacteria bacterium
CAGGGAAAAGCGTCCACTGGCAGCCGGGTGTAGCTGTAAGCCCCCGCGGCAAGAATAAGCGCGGCAAGGACCACCATCAAAAGGCGGTTCCGGAGGACGAATGCGATGAGTGTCTGCATGGCGGCCCCTCTCCCGCTCAGTGGCCGTCGCCGTCGCCGAACGACCCCTTGGCAAGCTGCGCCTTCAGGGTGAACGCGCCGGCGGACACGAACTTCTGACCGGGCTTCAAGCCCGAGGTAACCTCCACATGCGTTCCGTTGGTACGGCCCACGGTGACCGGCCGCGGCTCGAAACCGTCTTCGTCCTCCACGAACACGACCGTCAGCTCGTCCAGCGTCTGCAAGGCGGTCTTGGGAACCAGGATCGGAACCGGAACGGCGCCGAGGGAGACCTTCGCGGTGACGAACAATCCCGGGCGCAACTGCCCGCCGCGGTTCGGAAGGACCACCCGCGCGGTGGCCGTCCGGGTCTGCTCCCCGACGAGCGGCCCGATGTAGCTGATCTCCCCCGTCAGATCCGGAATCCCGTGCCCCGCCGATACGACGGCGGGTTGGCCCACCCGGATGGAAGGAATGTCTTTCTGGTACACGCTCAGGTTCACCCAGACCGAGTTCAGGTCGGCGATCCGGAACAGATCGGCGTCCTCCTTGTGGGCTTCGCCCAGCGCAACGTGCTTCTCGATGATGGTCCCTTCGAAAGGCGCGACGATCTCGTATCGGGTGTAGGATTCATCCGGATGGGATGGCAGTTTGACCATGTAGGCATCCGAAAACCCGAGCGCATGCAGCTTCTGTTCGGCGGACCGCAGCCCGATCCGTGCCTCGGCCAAGGCTTGTTTCGCTTGCAGGTAGTCCTGGGCCGGGGAGATTTTCTTCTTCCATAGGTCCTCTTCCCGATCGTAATTGGACTGGGCGAGATCCAGCTTTTCCCGCGCGGAGAGGAAGGCCGCCTTGTTGTCGGCCAGCTCCTTGCTGTCCATGACCACGAGGACCTCTCCCTTGTGAACGCGATCCCCGAGGACTTTCCGGACATCGCGCACCACTCCGGGAACCCGGGGAACGACATGGGCGACTCGGTCCGCGTCGGGAACGATTTCTCCGGGAAGCTCGACCTGGACCTTGAGCAGGCCGGGACCGGCCGTAGCGAGCTCGATGCCGAATTCCTTCCTCTGCGCATCGGTCAGCCGGACGAGCTTCTCCTCCGCGTGGCCGTCAGGATCCTTTTGTTTGTTGCCGGCGCCCGCAGCCTCCTTTTGCGCCTCGCGGCCTTTCTCCTGGGAACCCGAAGGGGCCTGCCCCGTGCATCCGCTCCCCGGCAGAGCCGAGGCCGCCAATAAAAACGCCAGCAAGAACGTATCGAGTCGGACCGTCCTGATCTTCATTCCGTGCTCCCTCACTTGGTCTCGGTGGATTTCGACGGGCCCCCGAGCCCGCCGCCGATCAGTCGTTCGATGTCCGCCGCGGCCCTGTGGTAGGCGGCGAGCGCCTCGACGTACCTGCCCCTCGCCTCGAAGAGCGTCCGCTGCGCGTCGAGGACATCCAGGTAGCCGAACTTCCCCTGGCGGAACCCTTCCCTCGCGGACTCGAAGGCGCTCCGGGCTCCCGGGAGAACAACGGACTTCAGGGTGGTCGCCTCCATGTATCCGATGGCGAGCGCTTGGTAGGCATCGGAAAGGGCGGCGCGAACCCTGTTTCCGGCCGCCTCGCGCTCCCGCTCCGCCTTGGAGACCTGGTATTTGGACTCGAGAATCTTTCCCTGGTTGCGGTTGA
Organism: Deltaproteobacteria bacterium; assembly: GCA_023489025.1. The sequence continues at coordinate 1,770 of JAMDCN010000156.1, forward strand.
ACAGGGGAAGCGGTATCGCGGCGCTGAACACCAATGCGGGGTCGTCCGTTCCTTCCGGTGTCCTGAGACGACGAACCCCGGCGCTGAGCGTGACATCGGGGACGCGCCCGGCGCGCTCCTGCGAGAGGACAGCCCTTCGCTGTTCCAGTTCCACCGCCCAACGCGCGATATCGGGGTTGCGGGAGAGCCGTCCGGAAAGTTCTTCGACGGACGGTATCGGAGCCACTTGATCCAGCCGGCCCACGGCCCGGGAAAAAACCGGCTTGGAGCTTCCCCACGTCGCGGACAGTTTCGTCCTTGCCGCTTCCAGGGAACGGTTGACCCTTTCCATCTCGATCCGGCTGACGGAGAAGGCGACCCGGGCTTTCGTCTCTTCCACGGGGGAAATCTTTCCGGCCGCAACCCTTGCGGAGACGGCGATCAGCACCTCCTCCGCAAGGCGGGTCGTTTCTTCGGCCAGAGCCACCCTCTCCTGTGTGGACAGGACCCCCACGAACGACTTGGCGACTTCCGCCGCCAGGTCCGCCCGCTTCGCCTCGTAATCCCACACGGTGACCTCCTTTCCCGCCGACGCCAGCCGGATCCGCGCAGCCCTCTTCCCACCCAATTCCACCAGCTGGCTGATCGAGAGCGTCGTTTCGCTGGAGTCGAAGTTGCGGAATGGTCCCGATCCGAGGATATTTTCGACATTCACGCCGATCTCCGGGTTCGGGATCAGCCCGGCCTGCAGGACCCTGGCGTCCCCGGATCGCACTTCCCAGGAAAAAGAGGCAAGATCGGGATTTCCGGCGAGCGCCAGCTCAAGGGCCTGACGCAGGGTAAGCTCCCCCGTGGGGTCCGGGCTTGCCCCAATGGCGGGCGTTACGATGATGCCGAAAACCATGGCGGTGCCCACGATCGCGGCCAGCGATGAACGCGGAATGCTCATCCGATACCTCCGAAAAGTCCCCCCCTCTTCCCGGAAGGCTCCGGGGAGTGGATGGCGAAATGGCGAACGGGAATTGGCGGTCACCGCCGGGATGGAAACGGTGACGCATAGCAGGTAAGGAGCGGGGCTTAGATCAGGAGAACGACGGGGCGGGTGTGGATCGCGGTCGGATCCGGCGGATCCGGCGGTCCGGATAGGGATTGGGCCAAGGGGATCAAGGACCACGCTCCTTCGAAGCACGCCATGTGAAGAAGGGGGACACGGCCTTTCGCCGATCCCGGGGAAGAGGGCACGGAAACACCGGACACCATGTTCCCGGAAGAGACCGAATAATCCCGGCAGAGGCCGCAGGCGTCTCCGGACGATAGGATCCCTTCCGGACTCATGTATTCCTGTTGAGCGGGGAGGCCGGATCGGACTCCGCAATACCCGCAGGCCGCGGCGGATTCGATCGCCCGGTGTCCATCCTCGCCCAGGCACAGGATGAAAGCATCCGCGGTTCCGGCCCCCATCGCGAAATACGCAAGCAGAAGGGCGACCGCGATCTTCCGGAAGGAATCCGCCTTCCTCCGGTTCGAATTCCGTGTCCGCATCATGTCTCCAGAATGGATCGAATCACTTACAAAGAGATGCCACTACACATATTTTCGTTCCTTCGCTTGCCCTCCGCGGAATGTCCTGGCCGCGGTGCGGCACGCTACCCCCCGTAACTGTGGAGCCCCGACAGGACCAGGTTGACGCCCAGGTAGCACATGATGGTGGCGAGGAACCCCGCGATCGACAGGATGGCGGCCCGCTTGCCGTGCCATCCCCGCGTGATCCGCGCGTGGAGGAACGCCGCGTACACGAGCCAGACGATGAGCGACCACGTCTCCTTCGGGTCCCACGACCAGTACGTCCCCCAGGCGTAGTTCGCCCAGGCCGCGCCCGTGATGATTCCCGCCGTAAGGAAAGGGAATCCCCAGATGATCGCCCGGTAGACAAGGTCGTCGAGGACTTTGGAGGAGGGAAAGCGGGCGATGATGCCCTCCGTCGTCCCGGCCTTCTCCTGCCGGGCCTTGAGGAGATACATCACGGCCACTCCGGCGGAGACGGCGAACGCCGCGTACCCGACGAAGCAGGTGATCACGTGGGCATGGAGCCAGTACGACTGGAGCGCGGGCACCAACGGCTGGATGCCGCTCTCGTTCGTGAAGGCGAACAGCATGGTCAGGAACGCGATCGGGATCACGAAGGCGCCGAAGGCGCGGTTCCTGTACTTCCACTCCACGAACAGGTAGAAGAGGTTGACCGACCAGGCGAAGAAGACCAGGGACTCGTACAGGTTCGTGACCGGAATCCTGCCGATCCCCATCTTGTACGACTCGACCCACCGGACCCCGAGGGCGGCCGTGGAGACGATCGCCGCGGCCACGCAGATCCACGTCCCGATGCGGGCGACGGTCTCCTTTTTTCCGTACATGGCGGCGATATAGGTCCCCGACGCTCCGCCGAACAGGAGCGTCGTCAGATCGAAGAGCTGAACGTTGAGCGTATTCATGCGGGGTTCTCCTTTTCCGTCTTGGAAGGATCGTTCCTTAATTCGGCCAGGATGGAGGCGAAGGTCTTCTCGAAGGCCGGCCGGTTCCGGTTGGCGCTCCCGGCCGCCGTGATCTCCACCTTCCCATGGGGCCCTTCGGCCAGCCGGATCCAGATGCGGCGGTGGGAAACGAAGAAGGAACCCATCATCCCCCCCGTCAGCAGCAGGCACCCAAGCCACACCACGTTCACCCCGGGATCCCTGGCGACCTGGAGGCCGGTGTACATCTTTGCGGTAAGTCCTCCGAAGGAGAACACCAGCGAATCGTTGCGCCCGCGGTCCAGGTCCGGCCGTCCCTGGGAGATCCAGAGATTGGATACAGGCTGGCCGGGTTTCTCGACGACCACCTGGAGGGCGGGGCCGTTCCCCTGGAAGTTCTCCTCGTAGTTCACCCCCCGGACGGTTCCGTACCCCTCGATCCCGACGGGTTCGTTCGGGGCGAGGGAGAGGTTGGCCACGGGGGTGCCGTCCTGCCGGCGGACCGCCACCTGCGCCGTTGCGCCGCCCTCCTGCCCGTAACTGGACTGGTAGAACCAGATCCCCTTGTAGACGAGCGGATCGTTGACCGTGATCGTCTTGCGCAAGACCTCGCGACCGTTCTCCTTGACGCTCAGGTCCGAGGCGTATTTTTTGGGCTGGCCGTTCGGATAGGTTTCCATCCAGAACCGGTTGTTCCGCACGGAGAAGGGCAGGTTGATGTGCTCCTTGCCACCCCGCGCGTCCAGATGGGACGCTTCCTGTCCATCCGGGATATTCACGTACGATTTGAACCCGAAGATGTTCCCGATGATCGCCCCGATGAAGACGATGACGATGCCGGCATGGGTGGCGTAGGCGCCGAACCGGGAAGCGACACCTTTTTCCGCGTACAGGTGCACCGCCCCGTCCACCTCGGTGACTTTGGGAGCCGCGAACACCCGGGCGATGGCGGCTTTGTAATGATCCGCCCAGTGCGGGATGTCGCCCTTCCTCTTCCACCGCTCCGTCAAGGCGAGAGTTTTTTCCGTCGCGTCGTCGAGGGTCAACTTCGGCTTGCGGACCGTCCGGATCACCCGGGGAAGGCGATCGATCGTGCAACAGGCGAGGTTCAAGGTGAAGAGGCAAAGCAGGAGAAGGAACCACCAGGAGTGGTACATGTCGAACAGGTTGATCCGGTCCATCAGGTTGTACGCCCAGTCCTCGTACACCTGGCGGTATTTCTCAATGGGTTGGTTCTGCTCGATGACCGTACCCAGGATGGAGGTGACGGCCAGCAGGATGATGACCCAGATCGCGAGCTTTACCGAAATCAGAAAATCCCAGGCTACGGTCGCAAACGACTTCGCTTGCACCCGCTCATCGGGTGCGGATACAGGAACATTTTCGGTGCGAACCTCGGAAACGGTTTCCATCGGAACTCCTCCCGTCGGTAAAACGTGAATATCCGTTTCGGCGAACGAAGACATACGTGCCGGCTTCCGCGGAAACCGGCGACCAATGGACGGAGAAGGACGGAATTAACTTCTGGGAGGACGGAGGAAAGAGAACGATGGGGCTTCGTAGTACCTTGCGTATTCCGGAGGTGCGAAGCGCTGCACGCCGTCGTCAAGGGAAACGGCCACCGGAGACGACTCGATAAACGGGGACAGGCAGAAGGAACAGGGGGTGCAGGAGCCATCTTCCCCTGCATGGCTCGACGGCGTGGAGGAGCCTCCCCGGTCTCCGGAGAAGTCGGAATGCACCGATGCCGTTTCGCAGGACGACGGACCGGCTGCCTCGGCTTTCGTCGAGCAGGGATTGCACCCGGCCGCTTCCGAAACGGAAACGAACAGGAAGAGCCCGAGGAGCGCAAGGGCTATTTTTGGTAGATTCGAACGCAGGAACATTGTGAGGAGTATACCCTGCGGACCGCGGTCAGGCAACAATTATCGTTTCAATTTATCTATAGGACGCATCGTCCGGCATGTCAATCGAATACAATCCGCACTGTCCAATTGCTCCGCCGCGAACAAACTACCTATCATTCACAGGATGTTCCATCGTTACCGGGAAAACATACTGGAGGCCCTGAAAGCGCGGGGATGGACCCGCGCGGACCTCGCCCGAACGATCCGGATCGATTATTCCTACCTCGACAGGCTCCTGAAAGGGACGGCCCGGTTCAACGAAGATCACATCGAGGCGGTCGCCAAGGAACTGGGAGTCGCTCCCTCCGGCGCTCCGGCCCCGATCCCGGTCCGCATCACCTATTCGAGGACGTTCGAAGACCCCCTTCTCCCGCAAAAGCGGGAACTCGATTATCTTCCGATCCCGATCGTCGAGCCGAGGGTCGCGGCCGGGAACCCGGAAGTCGTCTCGAGCGAGCAGGTCCTCGACATCGTCTTCATCCACCGGCGGGCCTTCAAGCGCCGAAGCGCGCAAGGCCACATCTGCACCGTCGTGAAGGGCGACAGCATGGCGCCCGTCATCCGGGACGGGGCCACCGTCTGCATCGACAGCCGGGCCAGGCCGGAGAAAAAGGTCCCGAAGGACTCGATC
>JAMDCN010000087.1 GCA_023489025.1 Deltaproteobacteria bacterium
TTATTGCGACTCCCGCGAGCCCTCCTCGGTGTCCTCGTGGGCGGGGCTCTCGCCTCTTCCGGCGTCGCCTTCCAGGCGCTGCTGCGCAACCCGCTCGCCGACCCGTACATCCTCGGCGTATCGGGGGGCGCCGCGGTGGGCGCGCTCACGGTGGCCCTCTTCCTGTCGGCGGACGCTTCCCCGCTCCTTCCGCTGTGCGCCTTCGGAGGAGCGGCGCTGTCCGCCCTGGCCGTCTTCCTCCTCGCCCGCCGCCGGAGCGGCGTCTCCCCGGAGCGGCTGATCCTGATGGGCGTGGTCGTGGGAGCGTTCCTCAACGCGGTCATCATGCTGATGGTGACCCTCGCCCCGCCCGGGAAGATCCCCGGGGCCCTGTATTGGCTGATGGGGGACCTGGGCCTGGGAACCCCCCGCCGAGTGGCGGTCCTCATTCCGTACGTCGCGCTCGGCACGGTCCTCCTGTACCTGCTTTCCCGCGGCCTGGACCTGCTCCTCCTCGGCGATCACGCCGCGTTCCAGGCGGGGCTCTCCGTGGAGCGGGTGAAGACGGCGACGTACCTCACGGCGTCGCTGCTGGCCGGCTCGGTCGTGGCGGTCTCGGGCCTCATCGGATTCGTCGGGCTCATCGTTCCCCACGGCGCGCGCGTGCTGGTCGGTTCCGGGCACCGCCGCCTCCTGCCGGCCGCGTTTCTGCTGGGCGGCGCGTTCCTCGTACTCTCCGACACGCTCGCCCGCGCCGCGTCCCCCGCGGGGGAATTGCCGGTGGGCGCGGTCACCGCCCTCGCCGGCGCGCCCTTCTTCCTCTATCTGCTGCGCCGCAACGGGGGACGGTCGTGAACCCGGTGCTGTCCGCCCGTGGAGTGGGATTCCGCTACGGGGATCGCGACATCCTGAGCGGCGTGGGCGTCGACCTCTCGCCGGGAGAGGTGACGATCCTCCTCGGTCCCAACGGGGCCGGGAAGAGCACGCTGATCCGGATCCTGTCGGGGATCCTCGCGCCCCGCGAGGGGGAGGTGCTGCTGTGCGGCCGTCCCCCGGGGGAATTTCGTCGCCGGGAGATGGCGCGCCTCCTCTCCGTCGTGGGGCAGGACCCGCCGGTCGACTTCCCGATGACGGTCGCCGCCTATGTCGGGCTCGGGCGGTTCCCACACCAGGGGTTCTTCGGGGGAACGTCGCCGGAGGATCGGGAGCAGGTGGAGCGGGCGATGGAGAGGACGGAACTGACCGCGCTGCGGGACCGTACCTTGGCGGAGATCTCCGCGGGGGAGCGTCAGCGGGCCGCCGTGGCCCGGGCGATCGCCCAGGGTGCGCGGGTGATGCTGCTGGACGAGCCGACGGCGTTCCTCGACATCCGGCACCGGGTCGCGTTCTACGAGATCGTCACGCAGTTGAAGGAGACGTGCGGGATCGCCGCGCTGGTCGCCTCCCACGACCTGTCGCTGTGCGCGGAGTACGGGGAACGGATCGTCCTGCTTTCCGGGGGGACGGTGGCGGCGCAGGGACGGCCGGAGGAGGTGCTCACGCCGGAGAACGTGCGGGCCGCGTACGGGGTGGCGGTCGCCTGCGACCGGAACCCCGCCACCGGGTCGATCCGCGTCACCCCGCTGCGGGGGATGCCGACGAAACAGGAGTAAATTTCACCCAGGGCGGAATCGGGGAAGACGGTGCGAATCCGTCGCTGCTCCAAATCTGACGAGCATCCGATCCCCGGATGGAACTTCCGTGGGATGCGAGGCCGCCCCCGGAGCGAAGGCATGGACGCCGGCGCGCGAGGGGGACCGGAACGAAACCACAAGGGAATAACAATTATTCGGAGGAGGAGAGATGACCGGGAGGAGTTGGTCATGGGCTTGCGTGGCGTTGTGTGCCGCGGGATGGAGCGCGGTCCCCGCGATGGCGCAGGAGCCGGTACGTACCGAGCCGGTGGTCGTCACGGCCACGCGGATCGAGGAGAAAGTCTCCGAGCAGGCGTCGTCGGTGAGCGTGGTGACGCAGGAAGAGATCGAGTTGAGGCATCCGGCGGTGGCGGCGGAAGCGTTGCAGGGCATCCCCGGAACCGTGGTGCAGCAGAGCGGCAGTCCCGGCAACCTGGCGAACATCCGCATCCGGGGGGGAGACAGCAACGGAACACTCGTGATGATCGACGGATTTCCTCTCAACGGGCCGTCCAACGGGCAATTCGACATCAGCTCCCTGCCCCTCGTGGGATTCGATCGCATCGAAGTTGTCCGCGGAGCGCAGAGCGCTCTCTACGGTTCGAACGCCATGTCCGGCGTGGTGAACTTCATCCCGAAAAAGGCGGGGGAAGGGTCCCGGGCCGGCGTAGGGCTTGCCGGCGGGAGTTTCAATACCTTCGACTGGAAAGGTCATGGCCAATGGGGAAACCGCCGGGGAGGCATCACCCTTGGCGCCGGTGGTTTCCTGAGTGACGGGAATCTGCCGAACGACCACACGGACATCGTTTCCTTCCTCGGAACGGGCGACTACCGTGTCGGGGAAAAGAACAGGGTACACGCCATCCTCTTGTCGACCGACGAGTCGAAGGAGATCCCCGTCACCGACCGGGGGTTCGACCCGAACGCGCGAAAAAAGCGACGGGATCTGCTCGCCGGCGTCCGGTGGGAGATCGATGTGACGAAATCGTTTACTTTGAGCATGTCCGCCGCCGGATTCCACGAATTCCAGCATGTCTCGTTCCCTGCGGCCCCGACGACAACGATCGTGGAAGATTATACGACGAAATCCCGCCGGGGCTTTCTCCGCGCCGAAGGGCACTATTCCGCCGGACCCGTATCCAATACCTTCTTCGGTGTGGAGTACAACAAGGACCGCTCGACCGATGATACGTTCTACTTCGATTCCTTGTTCCCCGTCTCACCCTTTAACCCCTTTATCGACAATCCATCGGCATCGACGATCAACCGGTCTGTATACCTGCAGGAAGAGTTGCGATTCGGGAAAGGGACCGGGGCGAGTCTTGGAGGACGGATCGATGGGAACTCCGAAGCAGGGACGAGGATTTCCCCCAAGGCGGCATTCTTCAAGGAGCTGGGGACGAGCGGAGTGAAACTCCGTGCCGCATACGGAAGAGGATTCCGTGTTCCGACGATTTTCGAAAAGCATGGGAAATTCGGAAACCCGGACCTGGTCCCGGAATGGGCGGATTCGTACGAGGCGGGAATCGATTACCGGACACGCGGAGGGGAAGCGATTTTTTCCGGAACGTATTTCTACCAAAACAAACATAACCAGATCAGTTACCAGGGGACGAACAGGACGTTGAACGTGGACGCAATATCCCGGGGAGTGGAAGGCGTCGCCACGTGGTGGCTCCACTCTTCGGTCGCGACCATCATCTCCTACACCTATACGAACTCCTTCGATAAGCATAACGACAGGGAAATCATCGGTGTTCCTTCCCAACGCGGGATGCTGTCCTTCCTGGTGGCACCCGTATCCGGGTTCGAAGGTCAACTGAGCTGGAGAGTTGAAAGCGATCAGCTCGATTTTGCCCCCACGGATTTTTCCCCGGGGAAAAGGCCGGGCTTTGGAGTGGTGGATATCCATGCCAGACACACGATTTCCAAACCGGCGCCGGAATGGAAAGAGGTCGCCCTGTTCGGCAAGGTGCAGAACCTCCTGAACCGGCAATACGAAGAGCGTAAGGGATATCCCTCCCCCGGCATCAACTTCCTCCTCGGAGCGGAACTGAGCATCTGAGGGCCGTCTTTACACCCCCGGGGAAACGGGATAACGTATCGCAATGAGGGCTGCACCCCGGGGGCTGGGAGCGATGGACCGCATCGTCATCGAAAAATGCCGGGCCGAACTCCAGAGTCAGCTGGACGAACTGTTGGCGGGAGCGGAGCGGACGGTCGTCGACATGACCAGCGTCGAGGAGGAGAACTTCCCGGACCCGACCGACCGGGCCTCGCTCGAGTCGAACCGGAACTTCACCCTCCGCCTCCGGGACAGGGACCGCAAGCTCGTGGCCAAGATCAAGGAGGCCATCAAGCGGATCGACGGCGGCACGTTCGGGATCTGCGAGGGGTGCGGCGGGGAGATCGAGAAAAAGCGGCTGATCGCCCGGCCGGTCACCTCGCAGTGCATCGACTGCAAGACCGTCGCCGAGGAGGAAGAGGTCAAGTAGGCGTCCCGCCGGGGCCTCCACCGACTTCCATCCGCCACCGGAGGCAGCATGACGGAGCTTCGGAAAGACCCGATCGTCGGCCGGTGGGTCATCATCTCCACCGAGCGGGCCAAGCGTCCCCACGAATTTCCCCCGGAGCCTGCCCTGCGGCGCGAGGGGGTGTGCCCTCTCTGCCCGGGAAGCGAGCGGATGACCCCACCTGAAATCATCGGGTACCGCCAGGGCGGGCAGCCCAACGACCCGAACTGGACCTTGCGCGTCGTTCCCAACAAGTTTCCCGCCCTGCGGATCGAGGGGGAGCTGGGAAAGGCGGCCGACGGGATCTACGACCGGATGCACGGCATCGGCGCCCACGAGGTCGTCATCGAGTCGGAACGGCACGACGTCGACCTGTTCGACCTGCCCGAGAAGCGGTTCGAGGACGTCCTGTGGGCGTACCGGGACCGCCTCATCGATCTGAAGAACGACCACCGGTTCAAGTCGGTCATCATCTTCAAGAACCACGGCGCCGCCGCCGGGGCGTCCCTGACCCACAGCCACTCCCAGCTGATCGCCCTTCCCGTCATCCCGAAGCGGGTGATGGAGGAGATGAACGGCTGCCGGGAGTATTACCGCTTCCGCGACCGGTGCCTCTTCTGCGACATCGTCGTCCAGGAGATGGACCAGAAGGTCCGCATCGTCGAGGAGACCGGGGAATTCCTCGCCTTCGCGCCGTACGCCCCCCGCTTCCCGTTCGAGACCTGGATCGTCCCGAAGCGCCACCAGTGCGCCTACGAGATGATCGAGGCGGACCAGGCGAAAGCGCTCGCCGCCGTCTTCCGGCGGACCTTGCGGCGCCTGAACCTCGCCCTCGAAAACCCGCCCTTCAACTTCATCGTCCACAGCGCCCCGTTCCAGGAGAGGGCGGCGGACTTTTTCCACTGGCACATCGAGATCATGCCGAAGCTGACGAAGGTGGCGGGGTTCGAGTGGGGGTCCGGGTTCTACATCAATCCGACCCCTCCCGAGGAGTCCGCCAAGTACCTCCGCGAACTTCCGGAGTGAGGCCGATGAAGGTCCTCGTGGCCTCCTCCGAGATCGTCCCCTTCGCGAAAACGGGGGGCCTGGCGGACGTCGCCGGATCGCTCCCCAAGGCGCTCCGCAGGATCGGCGTCGAGGCCGACTGCGTCCTGCCCCTCTACCGCTGCGTGGACCGGGACCGGTTCCCCTTCACGGGGCCGGGGCAGGCGATCGTCGTCCCCCTCGGGAACCGGGAGGAGGAGGGGAGCGTCGAGGAGGCCGACGCGGGGGGCGGCGTCCGCGCCTTCCTCGTCCGCAACGACCGATACTTCGACCGGGAGTTCCTCTACGGGACCCGCGACGGCGACTACGTCGACAACTCCGAGCGGTTCACCTTCTTCTGCCGCGCCGTCATGGAGTGGATCGCGCGCTCCGGGCGGCGGTACGACATCATCCACTGCAACGACTGGCAGACCGCCCTCCTCCCGGTGTACGTGAAGACGCTCTATGCCGACCGCGAGCCGTTCCTCGGGACGGGAACCGTCTTCACCGTCCACAACCTCGGATACCAGGGGCTGTTCTGGAACCACGACCTTCCGATGATGGGCCTCGGGTGGGAGCTGTTCACCCCCAGGGGGCTGGAGTTCTACGGGAAGATCAACCTGATGAAGGCGGGCCTGTTGTTCGCGGACGTCCTCTCCACCGTGTCCGACACCTACAGCCGCGAGATCCAGACCCCGGAATACGGGTACGGTCTCGAGGGGGTCCTCTACGAGCGCCGGGAGGACCTCTTCGGAATCGTGAACGGGATCGACGACGAAGAGTGGCGCCCGGCCACCGACCGGCGGATCGCGGCGAACTACTCCGCGGACGACCTGTCGGGGAAGGCGGTGTGCCGGCGTGACCTGCTCTCGGTGTTCGGGCTGCCGAAGGGGGACGAACCGGTCCTCGGCCTGATCGGGCGGCTCACGGCGCAAAAAGGGTTCGACCTCGTCGAGCGGATCGGGGAGTGGCTCGCGGAGCAGCCCCTGCGAATGGTGATCCTCGGCGCCGGGGAACGGAAGTACGAGGAGGCGATGGAGGAGCTCGGGCGGAAATACCCCGGCCGGATCGCGATCCGCGTGGCGTACGACAACGCGCTGGCGCACAGGATCGAGGCGGGGTCGGACATGTACCTGATGCCCTCCCGGTATGAACCGTGCGGGCTGAACCAGATCTACAGCCTGAAGTACGGCACCGTCCCCATCGTGCGGGAGACGGGCGGCCTGGCGGACACGGTGACCGACGCC
>JAMDCN010000110.1 GCA_023489025.1 Deltaproteobacteria bacterium
TGGCCCGGAAGATCCTCGACCTGCACGAAGGGCGGATCACGGCGGAGAGCGAGCCCGGCCACGGGGCGACCTTCACGGTCTTCCTCCCCAAATCGAAGTCGTGACGGCGGGACACAGCATACCGTATACGGATCATCGGACCCTCTGTCCGGATCGGATATAATCGGGACCATGGCGCGATCGAGAATCCTCGTGGTGGACGACGAGCGGATGATCCGCTGGTCGATCCAGCAGGCCCTCTCGAAGGACGGCCACTCCGTGACCGCCGTCGAGACGGGCGAGGAGGCCGTTGCGCAGTCGTCCGACGAGATGCCCGATCTCGTCTTCCTCGACATCACCCTCCCCGGGATCGACGGCGTCGAGGTGCTGCGGCGCCTGAAGGCGATCGAGCCGTCCGTCGCCGTCGTGATGGTCACAGCCACCGATGACGTGAGGACCGCCGTCGAGGCGATGCGCCTGGGCGCCTACGACTACGTCAGCAAGCCGTTCGACCTCGACCGCCTGCGCGTCATCGCGCAGAACGCCCTCGACCGCCACGAGCTGCGGCAAGAGGTGGAGTTCCACCGGAAGGAGTCGGTGAAGCGGTACGGGTTCCACCGGATCGTCGGGTCGAGCCGGAAACTCGCGGAAGTGGTCGAGGTCGCGAGGAAGGTGGCGAAATCGGACGCGGCGACCGTCCTGTTCCAGGGAGAGAGCGGGGTGGGGAAGGACCTGTTCGCCCAGGCGATCCATTACGAGAGCGCCCGCGCCCCGCGGCCCTTCATCCCGATCAACTGCACCGCCCTGCCCGAGGAACTGCTCGAATCGGAGCTGATGGGGCACGAGAAAGGCGCCTTCACCGACGCGAAGTTCGCGAAGAAGGGGCTCTTCGAGGTGGCCGACGGCGGGACGGTCTTCCTCGACGAGATCGGCGACATGAAGCCGGGCCTCCAGGCGAAGCTCCTGCGGTTCATCGAGAACAAGGTCTTCCGCCGGGTCGGCGGGCACCGGGACATGTCCGTCGACGTCCGCATCGTGGCGGCCACGAACCGGGACCTCGACGAACTCGTCCGCACGGGGCGGTTCCGCGAAGACCTCTTCTTCCGGCTGAACGTGATCCCGATCCGCATCCCGCCCCTGCGGGAGCGGCGCGAGGACATCCTGCCCCTCGCGGAGCATTTCCTCTCGGAGTTTTCAAACGACATTCGGAGGTCCCGGGGCGGTTTCTCCGACCTCGCGAAGCGCCAGATGACGGCATACGACTGGCCGGGGAACGTCCGCGAGCTGCGCAACATCGTCGAACGCGCGCTGATCCTTGGGTCGGCGGGCGTCGTCGAGCGCCTCGACCTCCCCGTGCCCCCGGATGGGGGAGGATCCGGCCTCGCATCGACGGTCCCGGCTTCGGCGGCGGCGTCCCTGCCCCGGGAAGTTTCCCCTGGAACGGAAGCTTCGATCGACCGAGCGGGAGCGCACGGTTTTCGGCTCCCGCCTTCGGGGGTCGTCCTCGAGGACATCGAGCAGGACTTCCTGCGCCAGGCGTTGGAAGCGACCCAGGGGAACCAGACGAAAGCCGCGGAGATGCTCGGTCTCACCCGCGACGCCCTGCGGTACCGGATGAAGAAGTTCGGTTTTCTGTGATCGGGGGTTCCGCCGCGCGACCCGCATCATGGCGCTCCCTGAAACGATTCGATAAATCATGCACATCGGGCAACGTGATCGGGGAAATGAGGTGTATCCCTCATCTGTTGAAAATGGTGGGGGATTTCCCCCTTGCGGCATCGGCGGATCGCCCAAGTAATTATCAATAACTATTTGTTTTTATGGTGGAAATAAGCGGCGGTGCATGACGGAATGTTGGCATCAAACATGCTGATCAGAAGGAGGGGGCAGATGGAAACGGGTATATGCGTCAATTCACGCAACACAGGAGGCGCGAACGTGCACAGGGAGAGGATGTCAAGGGTGAGAAACATATCGAAAATCGTATTGGCGGCCATGCTGGCGGCGTCGCTCTTCGCCGTTGCGGCCGGGTCGGCGGCGGCTGCCCTGCCGGCGCCGAACTGGATGCCGGGCTCCCCCATCATGGCGGGTACCCAAATTGTTCTCCTATGGATGCCCGTGATGAATGCAGTGAAATATAACATTTACCTGAACGGCAAAAAAGTAGCCGAGTCAGTGGCCATCCAGCACATGATGCCGTCCCCGGAGGCTTCGGGGGAATACAACATCGAGATTGCGGCTGTCGATGCGAGTGGAGCGGAAGGGGCGAAGTCCCGCCCGGGGGTATTCAAGATCGTCACGGTCGAGCCCCCCGACCAATTGTATGTCCGGGGCGCGCAAAACAGCATCCAGGTCCGTTGGGACTCTTCGAAAGGCGCGGTGATCTACAACTTATACCGATCGGAGAAGCAGGGTACTGAAGGGGAACTTCTTGCGTCCGTCCAAGGCGACAATTACACGGATACCAAAGTGGCGGCCGGCAAGGTGTACTTCTACCGGGTGACCGCGAAGGATCTCTCCGGGAAGGAGAGCGCCCGTTCCAAGCCGGCGAGAGGCGAACTGTTGAGTGTTAAGACCGCTGAAGTAGTAAAGATCGAGATCAAGGTCGTTCCCACGAAACTGGTGGGCGAGGTGAGTTTCTTCGGGAAGAACAAGGTGGAATCGTACGGGGATCTCAAGCTCGGGCCGGACGGTTTCATCTATGTTGTGGATGCCGGGCAGGCGCACATCCTTAAGATCAACCCGGATACCTTGGATGTAGAGAAGAAAATAGGTTCCAAAGGAAGCGAACCCGGGAAGTTCGAACGTCCTCTCAAGATGGCCTTTTCATCGACCGGGCGGATCTATGTGGTCGATCGGGGGAAGAACAAGGTTGTCGTACTGAACAAAGACGGGGTCTTCCAGTTCGACTTCCCGTTCCCGAAGATCGACGCGAAGGAAGTGATCGACGGGGTGCCCTCCCAGTTCCGTAGCGGGACGAACAGCCCGGGAGGGATCGCCGTGGACGACAAGGGGAAGGTCGTCTATGTGGCGGACACCACCTACAACACGCTGTACCGGTTCGACCTCGATGGGAAGTTCCTCGGCTTCCTCGGCCACGGCGGGGATCCGGATAAACATTTAGCCGCTCCCGGCGACATCCTCCTCGGGAAGGACGGGGAGATGTATGTCACGGAATCGCTTTCCCACGTAATCGCCGTCATCGACTTGAAAAGCGGAGAGATCAAGCGGTTCATCGGAAAGAGGGCAAAAGGGTTCATCGGCGGTTTCATCGGGATCACCGGGATGAGCTTCGACGGGGCGGGGAACCTCGTGGCCTCCGACAGCGGCGTGCATTCCATCCAGGTGTTCGATGGGAAGACCGGGGACTACCTCTACCATTTCGGGGAGGAGTCCGGCGCGGTCGACCCCGAGATGAAGGAGCGTGCGCTCCTCAGTGTCCAGATGCCCGTGGGCGCACACGTGGACGGAAAGAACCGGCTGATCTTCATGCGGGGAGACAAGAAGTTGGTCCTGGTCAGGGAGATCGGGAAGAAATGACGGTTCGGGAGGGAATTCCGTGAGGGAAAGGAGGGGTACCTGCAAACGATCGGGGTTCCACAAGTCGAAAGGGCTGTTCGCGAATAGGAATGTTTTTATCCCGAGGAGGAGAAAAATGAGGAAACATGCTTCGGTGCTGTTGTTCCTGCTGTGTGCGGTCCTGCTCACCGGCGCTCCTGCCCTTGCCGCAGTGAACGGGACCGCCCACGAAACCCAGGCGGGGAAGCAGGGCGTCTGCTCCGCCTGTCACATCCCCCACGGTGGTTCGGGGACGAACCGGTTGTGGCCGGTGGCCCCCACCACAGGCCTTGTCCCCGGCGTAACCGGCAGTTTGTGCGCATCCTGCCATTACTCCACGGGAGCATACCAACCGTCTTTGAATGCTGCCGCCGTCTCCGGCGACGCCTATGTCTACCACGCGGTTTCCCACGGCAACCTGATGAAACTGGACAACGTGCCCGATGGGAATAGCTTGCTCTCATCCGGCCTGCCGTACACAGGAGACACGACCCAGACGCCTCCGGCGGTTGCGCAACGGATGGAGTGCACCTCCTGCCACGACGTCCACAACGACGCGAACCGTCCGTTCCTTCGGGTGAACATCGAAGACCTGTGCGTCCGTTGCCACTCGACCCGGCAGTACAACGCAGGCACGATGCAGTCCGGTTCCACCGGAACCGTTGGCGTCTGGGACAACGCGGCGCGTGTCGGAGTGAACAACCCCGGGTCGCACCCCTCGGGGACGGACATCGGAGGGGACGTGGGAACCAACTCACCCGTTACGTTCCCGACCGTATCGTCCATCCCGAAAATGGCAAGGAGCGCGACTGCCGGCGTGGGTACCTGGTCCCTCGGCGGCCACCGCACGGGGGGAACCACCGGCGGAGTCACTTGCGTCACATGCCACGCCGTTCACGGGCTGCACAAGGACGACAGCGACACCACCGCTTTCACCAACCTGAGCCCGGTCACGAATTTACTGATCATCGCGCAAGGAACAGGGGCGAACGAAGGCCTCTCCGGCCGATCCGTCGCCAACGGCGACGGTGGGCCGGCCAACGCCCTCTGTGAAGGGTGCCACCGGGGGGCGGCCCCCACGGGGGCGGCCTTGTATGCGGGCACGAACTTCCCCAACCCGGGTGCTTCCAACTACACCCACCCGGTGGATGATTTCCCCGGGCAAGCGATCGAAGCGGTCAGCGCCTTCCCGGCGAACTGGCCGCAATCCAGCACCACCAGCACGGGCACCAACAAGGCGGCGATCTGCGAGTCGTGCCATTCCCCGCACGTGGCAGCCAACAATGCCAACCGCGCGACCCTTCTGCCCAGTGGCGGCCCCTACATCCTCCGGGCGAGCCAGGGTGAGATCTGCAACCAGTGCCACGCCGGCCGGATCACGCAGCACCACCCGGTGGGCCAGGACATCGCCAGTGCGCTTTCCGGTGCCGCCTCCTACCTGAAGACCGGCATCGGCGCGTCGTTGACGAACACCTTGACCTGCGCCACCTGCCACATCGGCGCCAGCGGCGGGGCGCACAACTGGACGGGTTCCGCCCAAGTGGCGATCAACCCGAACTGGAGACCGTTGAATAACGCCCGGGCGGCGACCTTGGCTGTCGATCAGTTCGCGGCAGGTTCCAACCCGGTTACGACGGAGAACGTCTCGGCCACGTGCGTCGACTGCCACCTTTCCTTCGACGGCAGCACGACCAATCCCTCTCCGACCGCGCATTTGACGGGTCGCGGGATCAACGCCACAGACAACGCCCAATACCAGATCCTTGGGCAGGGTACGCATTTCATCGGATTGTTCAACGCTACAGCGATCAACGCCACCCACAACGTTCGCGGCCAATCCGGCCAGACGATCAATCCCTGGACCGAGGCGTGGACGGCGACGAAGTTCGGGACCGGCAACGCCAACGGCGGGTGGTCCCGGTTCGGAGGGAACAACACCGCGCCGATCCTTGTATGCGAGTCGTGCCATGAGCTCCAGATAGGCAAGAACGTGGGGAACCACATGTTGTTGTCTTCCTTCTACGAAGGGCAGTCTTCCACTACCTCACCCGCAGTGAATTACGACAACTTCTGCGAAGCGTGCCACGGCGTTCCCGCCGGCACCCATGCGATGTTCAATGACAACGTGGGACGCACGGGAACGACGCTCAGCACGGTCATCAACACGACGACCCGTCCATGGCTCGCGGCGTTGGCGCCTGCAGCGGTGCCGGCGGGCGGTGCGGCCAGAACCTCCACCTGGATCAGCGGAGGGGCGGGGGTCGGTTCCATGACGTGTGACTCCTGCCATCAGGTACACGATGCCAACACCCAGAGCGGAACATTGATCCTCGAGGCGCCGAACGCCAACGTGACCGGCGGAACGCCCGCGTCGATCACCTCCGCGAACTACTACGGGGGCACCGGCGTTCTTGCGAACCGGATGCGGCAGCAACCCCCCGCCGGCGGCAGTACGGGCATCGGGACGATGCCGGACGTCTCCATGTTCTGCGATCAGTGCCACACGTATCGCCAGTAGGGTAATATATGAAACCGGTGGTGGGGGGCCCCCACCACCGGTTTCATAAAATAAAATCTGAAAATGGGGGCGGGCATGAAAAGGACGTTCATTGTTATC
Organism: Deltaproteobacteria bacterium; assembly: GCA_023489025.1. The sequence goes on from JAMDCN010000110.1 coordinate 6,155, forward strand.
GGGGTTCTGTCGATGTTTGTCCTCGCTTTGGCGGGTGTGTCCTTGGCGGCGAATGAGAAACCGGTGGCGAAACCCAAGCCCCTCGATGTGGGAGACGCGGTTTCCGATTTCTCGTTGCCCGGGCTTGATGGTAAATCCGTTTCTTTCTACAAGGATATCAAGGGGAAAAAGGACCTCGCGGTGATCATGTTCATGACGACGGCGTGCTCTGCCTGTCAGGGGGAGATCGCCGCTATCAACGACATGCTCGGCAAATTGGGTGAGAAGGTAGGACTTTACGCCGTGGCGGTCGATATCCGCGGGGTGGACACGGTGAAGCCGTACGCCGAGACCTACAGATACAAAGCCACCTACCTGTTGGACCCGAAGTTCTCCTTGCCACGGGCTTTCGGTTTCAGCTACACACCGTCCGTGGCGATGATCGACAAGGGGGGGAAACTGCTCTTCAAGAAGGGTGGGTACGCCCCGGGTGACGAGGACATGCTGCAGGAAAAGATCATGTCCTACTTGAAGAAGTAACGATATTCGGTCCGGCGGAAGAAAAAATCGGGGGAGGGGTGACTTGCGCCCTTCCCCCGATTTCATTATGGGGGGTTTCATGGGGGGAAAAGTGGGGCGTGGGGGCAATGACACGGTATGGGGAAACTTCGCTTGGGGTGTTTTGCTGGCCTTCGCGTTTTTGGTAGTGGCGGGAATGCCGCGTCCAGGGGCCGCACTTGAGTCGTCATACGGGCTTGCATACCCAGAGCCGGACAAAGGAACGGTTGCTGTGGTCAACGGGAGGGCGCTTACCCTGGGAGACCTGAAGGCCTTGGGTTCCATCGGGCGGCACATTGGGCACGGCGAGGAAGGGACCGGGAGAGGAAGCGTCAAGGTGCGCTTGAAGGAGCTGACCGACCGGGAGTTGGTCATCCAGTACGCGGTCGCGGAGGGTGTTCCCCGCGAGGGATCCGAACGCGACCTGGTCGCCCTCTTCCATCTCACGAGCCTCGGGATGGATTACTACGAGAAGGTCCTGAAGAAGAACGTCCCCTTCGACGCGGAGCGCTTATCCCACATGCTGCCGACCGCCTGGAACATCGGGGACTTCGAGCTGGTGCTGTTCGACAACATGGATACAGCCGGCAGGGAAGGTAATGGGATTCGCACGAAGACCGAGTTCGAAGGGCTCAAGCGGCGGTTCCCTGACCGGGTGAAGTCGACAGGAGAGATCTACCGGAACTCGGGTTTCTTCCAGGGATACGACGACCTCGGGCTGTTCTCCGCAAAGCCCGGTGAGGTCTACGGTGCGGGAGAAACGGGGATCGGGCCGGCCGTGATCTTCGTCAAAAGCCTTCGGCTGGCAAGCCCCGGGGAAATGAAGGATGTGGTCGAGAAGGCTGCCCAATCCCTTCGTGAGGAGGCCTTGGGGAAGGAAGTGAAACGGATTCAAAGTGCCATGACGGCAAGGCCGGACCGAAAAGCGATCCTCGAACATATCCGCAAGCGGAAGGCGGGGGACCCGGTGAACGTTGTCCTTGGCATCGTCGGTAAATATCCGATTACCAGCGACTCCATGCGCTGGCTGGTTCCGAACGAGCCGGTGGCCTACAAGAAGGGATTTTCTGACGAAGAGCTGGCTGAGGAATACGAGGCGATGCTGGAAAACATGTCCACATGGCTTTCATTCGGTGGGGAAGCCGAGAAAGCGGGGTGGAAGGGAATCTCCTCACCACAACTGGCGCGCTCTTTCAACTTCTGGAAGCGTGAATACTACTTCGGCAAGGGGATGGAGATCCTGATCGGAAAGATCGAGCCGCCCGGCGAGGCGGAAATAGAGCGATTCTACAAGAAGGATCGGAAAAGGAAGTACACTCTTCCCGAGCGGGTGAAGATTGCCCATATATTTACCAAGGAGAATCGCAAGAGGTTGGAGGAAGTGTTAAAACGGCTCAAGGGAGGGGATCCTTTCGAAGCGTTGGCGAAGGAGTTCTCCGAGGATGCGCAGACATCCGAGCGGGGTGGCGTGGTCGGTTGGATCACGAAGGACGGCGGTGTGCTCCCCGAGATCGAGGAGGCTGCGTTTCGCTATTCCCCCGGGGAGGTGACCCCGATCATAAAGACCCCACGGGGATACCACGTGGTTAAGATTCTGGAGCGCCGGAAGCCGGAGGTCGTTCCTTTGGAGAAGGTGCGCAATCGAATCGCCTTGCAACTGGTGGAGGAGCGATTCGAAAAGAAGAAGGACGCATCCCTGAGAGAACTTCGCGCGAAGGCGAAGATCAAGACGTACCCGGATCGTGTCGATAAATGACAAGGGAGGAACAGTGCATGGGGTACACCCGACGAAACCTTTGGGCGGTCGGGGTCTTCGTTATGGTCCTTTGCCGCCTCGCACTTCCGGCTGTGGCGGACGACAAGAAGATGGTGGGGGAGAAAGCCCCTTCTTTCCAAGGTACCGCCATCGATGGGAAAGCGATCTCCCTTGATGCACTGCTCTCCCGGAAGCAGGTGGTCGTCCTTTCCTTCTGGGGGATACGTTGCTCCGCCTGTATCGAGGAGATGCCTGCCCTGCAGAAGATCCAGGAAGACTTTCGCAACAACGACGTGTACGTTTTGGGCGTCAACGTGGATGGTCTCGACCCGGCCTCCCTCCGGCAGATGATGGGGGAGGAAAAGATCGGTCCCAAGTATGCATTGGTAGCGGACCCCGATTTCAAGATCGCCGAGGCCTATAAAATGACGGCGGCTCCTTTGACGATCGTGGTCGACCGGAGTGGTTTCGTCCGATATGTGCACGAGGACTATAAACCCGGGGACGAGTCGGGAATTCGAGAGGCGATTGTACGTTTCCTTCCGATGGATGGGAAGTAGAACCGTATGCAGCACTTGCAGGGAGCGCGCAATCCGCGGGGCTCCGGAGAGAGGCCCATGAGAAGAATGGCTGTCATCATCGCGTGCATCCTGGCGGTCGTTTGCATCTTCGGGGCGTCGCGGGGGAGGGCACTTGCCTCAAGGGAAAAGGCGACCTTCGTCGGCTCGGAGAAGTGCGCCTCCTGCCACCAGATCCAGTACAAGGGGTGGGTGAAGACGTTTCACAGCACCGTGGTGGGGGACGCGAAGAAGGATCCGTCCGTCATCATGGCCGACATGTCGGACCCGGATGTGCCGTTCAAGAGGGAAGACGTCTATTTCACGATCGGCGGACACTGGGACCAGCGGTACCTGACGAAGATCGGCGACGACTACTACATCCTTCCCCGGCTCTGGTCCGTGCAGAGCAACAAGTGGCGTCCCTACAGCACCTACGGCTGGCAGAAGCGCCCCTACTCGAAATATTGCATCGGTTGCCACGCCGTGGGATTCGACCCGAAGACGCGCGAGGTCGTTGAGCATTCCGTGGGGTGCGAGTCGTGCCACGGGGCGGGGGCCGCCCACGCCGCGAAACCGGGCAAGGGAAATATCGTCAACCCGAAGCGGCTCCCGGAGGACCGTTCGGAGGAGATCTGCGCCTCCTGCCACGTGCGCGGGAAGGACCTTTCCGGGGAATATTTCTTCCCGCTCGGGTGGCGTCCGGGGGAGGACCTCGGGAAGTTCTACAACCCCCTCGAAAAGAACGAGGGGGAAAGCAGTCGCGACGCTATCCACCGGCTCTGGGACAAGTGGAGATCCGACCGGGAGTCGCAGTCCCGCTCACGGTGCGAGGTGTGCGGCATCCACCAGAACGTGAAGCCGCAGGGGCAGAAGGTGAGCCTCGACGCCATCTGCATGAGCTGCCATGAATACGACGAGAAGCAGCTGTCGCAGCACACCCACCACAAGACGCTTGCGAGCGCCGGCTGCTCCGACTGCCACCGGCAGAAAGACCCGGACATGAACGAAAGCAAGGAGAACAACATCCACTCCTACAGCTACTTCCTCATCCACCCGCAAGGATGCTGGGACACGAATATTCAGAACCGGTGCGCGAAATGCCACGCTGACAAGCCGAAGAAATGGGCTTATGATACGGCGTTGGGCTGGAAGAAGCCGGTCGTCGTCGACCACTGAGATTTCTCTCTCCCGGGGGGCAGGGTGATGAGATCCGCATCAAGGATTCCGCTGGTTTTCCTTTTGATTCTCTTCGCGGCGGGGCTCGCCATTTCGCCGGTCCCGGCGACGGCCGACCCGGCCATGCGCTTGAAGATCGGCGAAAAGGCCCCGGATTTCCGTCTGAAGGACGTGATGACCGGGAAAACGGTCACCTTGTCCGAGTTTGCCGGGAAACATGTCGTGATGCTCGAGTTCTGGGCGACCTGGTGCGACATCTGCAAGCGGGAGATGCCCAATCTCGTCAAGCTGCACAGCGCTTGGAAGCCGAAAGGGTTCGAGCTCCTGTCGATCGTCCTCCCCTCCGGGAACGTGAACGATATCCGGAAGATCGTCAAGGAGAAGAAGCTGACCTACCCGGTGCTGCTCGACTCCGACCTGGCCGTGGCGACGAAGCTCTACGGGCTGGCCGGCCCCATCCCGCTCAAGGTGGTGATCGACCACAAGGGGGTCATCCGCTACTCCCACGTGGGCGACTTCCCGCCGGGAGAAGACGAACTGCCGTTCGTCCTCGAGGACCTCGTAAAGGAGTTGGGGAAGGGGAAATGAGGCGGCGTTTCCTTCCCCTGCTCGCTTTCCTGCTGCTCGCGATCGCCTCCCAGGCCCCCGCCGCGGAATCGTCGGCCAAGGTGGGGCAGCCGGTCCCCGAATTTTCCCTCCCCGGGCTCGACGGCCGGCCGGTCTCTTTCCGCAAGGAGATTCGCGGCAAGGCGCCGCTCTCGGTGATCTTCTTCATGACCACGGCGTGCTCCCCCTGCTACGACGAGATCCGCGAGATCCACGGTTTCGTTTCGAAACACCCGGGCAAGGTCGAGGCGTGGGCCGTGGCGGTCGACCTGCGCGGGGCGCAGACGGTGGGCCCTTACCAGCAGTCGAACCGGTTCCGCGTGAAATACCTGCTCGACCCGAAGTTCTCCCTGCCGCGGGCGTTCGGGTTCCAATACACCCCGTCCCTCGTCGTCGTGGACGCGAACGGCGTGATCCTCCACAAGAAGGGGGGATACGCGCCCAACGAGCGGGTCTCCGAGATCCTCCGGACTTTCCTCCGTTAGGGAGCGCCCGATGTTCCGCAAGCGAGGAATCTTTCTTGTTCTGGCGTTTGTCCTGTGTGCGGGCGGAAGCGCGCTTGCGTTCGGACCCGGGGCGAAAGGATACGCCGGCTCGGGCCGGTGCAAGGAGTGCCACGAGGAGATCTACGTCCAGTGGCGGAAGACCCCCCACGCGAACATGCTGCGCGATGCGCGGAAAAACCCCGACGCGGTGGCAGCGAAGGATTACTCCGGCGTACCTTTCACCCGGCAGGATATCCGGTGGGTGATCGGCAGCCACTGGATCCAGAAGTACCTGACGTTCATCGACAACGACTACTACGTCCTTCCCAAGTACTGGAACCTCGTGAGCGGGAACTGGGAGCCGTACTCCATCTTCAACTGGCGCCGGCAGCCGTACACCGTCTTTTGCGACGGGTGCCACACCACCGGGTTCGACCCGGCGACGAAGTCGTTCCACGAGCCGTCGATCGGGTGCGAGGCGTGCCACGGCCCGGGCGAGAAGCACGTCGCGACCAACGCGGCGGCCGACATCGTGAACCCGGCGAAGCTTTCGAAGGAACGCCGGGACATGATCTGCGAGGCGTGCCACACGGACGGGAAGGACACCCGGTATGGCGGCCAGTTCCCGTTCCCGGCGGGGTACCGGCCCGGCGAGGACCTTGGACAATATTTCACGGACTTCTTCGCCCCCAAGCCGAAGTCGAAGAAATGGTACTGGGGGACGATGGACTACAAGGAACGCCACCGGATGTTCCTCTACTGGCAGTCGAAGTTCTACTCGACCGCCCGGGCGTGCGACGTGTGCGGGTTCGACCGGGGGATGTCGGTCAAGACCGACCGCCAGATGAGCAAGGACGAATATTGCGGCACGTGCCACGGGAAGATCTACAAGGTCTCCTCCCTCCACTCCCGGCACGAACCCCAGTCGGTGCAGTGCGTCGACTGCCACACGCCGCAGGTCACGGACGGCGGCAAGCGCTACAGCATCCACGACCACAAGTTCGACTTCTCCGGTCCCGAAATGCCGTGCGCGGAGTGCCACGAGGAGAAGGACGTGGCGGGCAAGAAGGCCGAGAACCACGACTTCCACTTCACCCGGATCAGGCTCGGGGAGACGCTGACCATAGAACAGGCGTGCGCCCGGTGCCACAAGGGGAAAGATGTGAAGGCGACCTTGGAGGAGTGGAAGAGCGTGCAAGTGAAAGGGAAGGGGAAGTAGATGGCCGAACCGGCCGCAACGAACGCGCCCGCCCGCCCGTGGTGGGACCTGCCCCCGGAGAAGGTGCGCCTCCTTGCTCTTGCGCTCCTGTTTCTCTCGACGATCCCGATGCTCACCAAAATCTTCACGAGTGATTTCGGGACGCACCTCGCCTTGGGGCGGCACATCGTTCAGCAGTTCGACATCCCCACGCGCGAGCACTGGAACTACCCCTCCCTCGGGATGGAAAACGGCAGCGGCGGAGAATGGGGGTTCGAGGCGGTCCTGTACCTCGTCTACGCCGCAACAGGGGAGTACGGGGTCTCGTTCCTCGTCTGGGCGGTGGTCTTGGGGATCTTCCTTTTCCTTTACCGGGCCATGGTGCTTCGCGGGGCGCATCCCCTCCTTGCGGTCCTTGCGATCTTCGCCTTCTCCGGTTTCCTCCGGATCCGGATCCAGCCCCGGCCCGAGATCTTCACGTACCTGTTCACGGCGATGACGATCTTTCTCTTGAGCGAGTATTACTTCGGGAGCCGCAGGAAACTGATCTACCTCTTTCCTCCGGTGATCCTCGTGTGGGCGAACAGCCACCCGACGTACCTGATGGCGTTCGGGCTGTGCGGGGCGTTCTTCGCCGACGCTCTCGTGCGGGCCGCGTGGAAGAAGGAGTTCCAGTGGGCGCGGCTTCGGGAGTGGGTCATCCCTCCTGTGATCACCGGTCTTGCGGGTCTTCTCCTCTCCGGCCTGAACCCGCACGGTTACGGATGGCTGCTCGCGCCGCTCCACATGATCTCCCGGGGGGCGGGTACGGGTTCCAGCGCGATCCTCCAATCCATCTCGGAGTTGACCCCGGTGAAGGGGACGGGGTTTTTCGTGTACTACAAGGCCGCTGCCGTCTTTGCCGTGGTATCGCTCTGTCTGGGATTGGCAGGGCGCCGAATCTATCTTCTCGACCTCTTCCTGTTCGCCATCGCCTTCAAGGGAGCGTGGGATTCCGCGCGGGCCGTGTCGATGATGGGCCTGTTCCTTTCCCCGGGAGCTTCGCTCCATCTGACCGGGTTCCTGTCGGCGGCGGCGGGATGGTTCTCGACGAACGCAACGCGGAAGGCGGAAAAATCGAAAGGACCGGCACGGCAAAAGGGGAAGAAGGGGCATCAACCGGCGCCCGGCTCTCCACCTTCGCCTCTCCCCCCGCGTCTCGCCGCGGGCCACGCCGCCATCGTGGGCGGGGTCATGCTCGCTCTTGTCGCGTTCGGCGGAACGACGCTGGCCTTTTCCTTTTCCCAGCTGGAGTTCGGTGTAGGGATCACGGAGCACAAGTTCTCCTTCAAGGCGGCCGAGTTTCTGCGGAAGAATCCTGTCCAGGGGAAGATGTTCAACTTCTTCGACATCGGCGGGTTCCTCGACTGGCAGCTTTACCCGGGCGCCCTGACCTTCATCGACGGCCGGACGTACAACCAGCAGGTGTTCATGGAGCACCAGATGGTCACCGGCGGGATGCCGGGGTGGGAGCGGATCGTCGACAAATACGGGATCACGTACTTCGTGTTGAAATCGATGGACTCTTCGGGAATGATCCTTCCGATCGTCCCGATCCTCGCGAACAATCCGAGCTGGTCGCTCGTCTTCTCCGACGGCCTGTTCGTCGTCTTCGTCCGGAACGTGCCAGAATTGCGCGCATACATCAAGGAGCACGAGATACCGAAGGGGATCCTCCCGCGCCACATCATCAACGAGGCGTATCATTACACGTTTCTCGGGATCTCTCCGGTGATGGCGTACCAGACGATGGCGAACATGTACCTGGTCATGGGAGATCGTGCGGCGGCGATCCAAAGCCTGCGGAGAGCGTTGGAAGAGGTGGACGATCCGTACCTGCGCAACCGCCTCATGCAGCTCGAGCAGGGGCAGGGCGCCCCGGCACGCTGATCCCCGCGATGGGCGGGCCGATGGAGATCCTCCACCTCGGGAAATATTTCCCCCCCGAACCCGGGGGGATGGAAGCGGTCGTGAAGAGCTTCGCCGAGGCGACGGCCGGTGAACTCGACAACTACTGCCTCGTCGCGTCGAAGACCGGGCCCCCCCGCGTCGAGAAGCCCGGCGGCGTCACGGTCCATTACCTGAGGGAACTCGGGACGTTCCTGCTTACCCCGGTCCTCCCCTCGTTGCCATCCGTCCTGCACCGTCTCCGAAAGGAACACCGGTTTCATGCGATCCTGGTCCATTACCCGAACCCGATGGCGGTCGCGGCCCTCGTGCTGTCGCTCCTCTTCCGGCGCAAGAGAGAGAAGATCGTCGTCTGGCACCATGCGGACGTGCTCCTCGGCGAGCGATGGAAAAGAGGGCTCTATGCCTTGTTCCGGCCGGTCGAGGAGTTTCTCTTCCGCCGGGCCGATGCCTTCCTGGCCGCCACCCCTCACCATGTGGCGTGTTCCGGCACGTTCCGCCGGTTCGCCGATCGCACCGGCATCATCCCGTACGCGATCCCCGACGGCTGGTTCGAGGTGTCCGAAGAGGAGCGGAGGCACGCCGTCCAGGCCCGTGATCGGCTCGGGGGGAGATTCCTGCTGTTCGTTGGGCGGCTCGTCGAATACAAAGGGCTGCAAACGCTCGTACGTGCCGCGGACCGGATCCCGTGCCGCATCGCGATCGCCGGAACGGGGCCTCTGGAGGGAGCGCTCCGGAAGGAGATCGCGGCAAGGGGGCTCGAGGATCGCGTCTTTCTCATGGGCCGGGTGGACGACCTGCGCCCGTACTACCTCGGGTGCGAATTCTTCGTCCTTCCTTCCATCAACCAACTCGAAGGGTTCGGCATCGTCCAGATCGAGGCGATGGCGCTCGGGAAGCCCGTCGTCAGCAGCGATCTCCCGAGCGGCGTAACCTACGTCAACGTCGACGGGGAAACGGGGCTCACCTTCCACGTAGGGGACGATGCGGGCCTTGCCGAGGCGTGCAACCGGCTTCTTTCCGATGCGGCGCTTCGGGAACAGCTCGGGACGAACGCCCGCAAGAGAACCTTCGGGAAATTCTCCTACACGGCGATGAGGGAGGCCGCCGTTCCGTTTTTCCGCAGCCTTTGCGGCGGTGCCGGGTCATGAGCATCTATGTGGACGGGATGTTCTACCGTTGCTCAGGGGTGGGCCGCGTCTACGAGAACCTCATGGCGGCATTCGCGGGACACCCGGGTCTGGGGGAAATCCACACCATCGTCCCGCTTGCCCTCAAATCCCGGTTCCTTGAGCGATTTCCCCATCCCGCGGTCCGGCCCCGCTTCGTCGGGTACGGACCGATGGGGGTTGGAGACCTCGTCCTGAAGTCGGCGGCCTTGCGGTCCCTGCGGGGGGAGGTGAGGCTTTATTTCTTCCCCGGGCACAACGTGCCCCTGTCCGTGCCGGGCCGGTACATCGTCAGCGTCAACGACGTCACCGTGTTCTCGCCTCGTTTCGAGCTCCCCTCGTATCGCAAGGCGGGTTTCCATTGGCTGGTGTCCCGTGCGGTCCACAGGGCGGAGGCGGTGGTGACCATATCGGAGACGGTGAAAGGGGACCTGGTCCGGGAGTTCGGGCTCCCGCCGGAGAAGATCCGGGTGATCTACCCGTGGGTGAAGGAGATCTTTTTCGGCGCTCCGGGGGACGAGCCTCCTCCAGAATGTCTCCAGGGGAAGGAATACATCCTGTACGTCGGCCTGCGGATCGCGCACAAGAATGTCGAGGGAGTCATCCGGGCTTTCATGCTTCTGGTCGACGATTTTCCGGAACTGCGGCTGGTCGTCGCCGGGGGCCGCTACACTACCCTCGACATGGTCGATCGGTGGAAGGCCGATCCGCGTCTGGCGGGAAGACTCATCGAGATATCCTCCCCCTCGGATGGCGAGATCCTCCGGCTGCTTTCCCGGGCGAAGGCGTTCGTTTTCCCCTCTTTCGCGGAGGGGTTCGGTCTCCCTCCGTTGGAGGCGATGGCGGCAGGCGTACCGGTGGTTTGCTCCGACATCCCTGTCTTCCGGGAAGTGTACGGGGAAGCGGTGCTCTACGTGGACCCGAACCGTCCCGAGTCGATCGCGGCCGCTTTACGGGCGCTGTTGGTCGATCCCTCCCTCTCCGCCGATCTCCGTGCCGGTGGGAAGAAGCAGGCGTCGAAATATCGGCGGAACGAGCAAATGGCCCGGTACATCGACCTGCTGGCCATCCCTCCGGAAGGATAAACGATGGTTACCGAGGCGCATCCTCCACCTTCGGGAATTGCCGCAACGGATCCGCTGGTATACATCGTCGTCCTGAACTGGAACGGCAGGGACGACACGCTCGCCTGCCTGCGGTCCTTGGAGCCGGTCTGGAGCGAACGGACGAAAGGGGTTGTGGTCGACAACGGCTCCACCGACGGTACCCCCGATGCGATCCGCGCTGCGTTTGCCGCCGTGGAAGTTCTGGAAACCGGCCGGAACCTCGGGTTCACGGGGGGAAACAATGTCGGGCTGCGCTTTGCGTTGGACTTGGGGGCGGATTATGTGCTCCTGCTGAACAACGATACGGTCGTCGATCCGCTGTTCGTCCGCGAGATGCTCAAAGTCGCAGCCCGTTCGGAAGCGATCGGGTTCGTCAGTCCCAAGATCTATTTCCTCGATCCTCCCGATCTGTTGTGGTTCGCGGGAGCGAGGTTTTCCACCCGGACCGGCTATGGGCGCGTCATAGGGTACGGGGAGCCCGATCGCGGGCAGTACGACGATGTCCGGACGATCGATCGTCCATGCGGTTGTGCCGTACTCGTTTCGCGTCGCCTATGTCGGGAAGCCGGCCTGATGGAGGACAAGTTGTTCCTCTACGTCGATGAGGTCGAGTGGATGCTGCGGGGCCGGAAACACGGCTTCAAGGCCTGCTATGCGCCGAAAGCGAAAGTGTGGCACAAGGTGTCCGCTTCGGTGGGACGGGAGAGCCACCCGGATGCGTTCTATTACGGTGTGAGGAATACGTTGTACGCGCTGAACACACATGCACGTTGCGGAACCGGGATCTTGCGTTATTTCCGGGAACTGTCGGTCACTTCGGTCCATCTTGCGGCACTACTGTTGTCCTCTGCCCCCAAGTGGGACGGATTGCGGGCGATTCGACAGGGGTTGAGGGACTACCGCAGGGGAACGTTCGGCAGGCGGGTCCTCAGATCAAGGTGAAGTGCGGCATCGGGACGATGAACTTTCCCCCCGAGAGCAGGTACGCCTTCTCCCGCAGCCGGAACTCCTCGAGGAAGTGCCACGGGAGGACGAGGAAGTAGTCGGGCTTCGCGGCCCGGGCCTCCTCCTCCGACACGATGGGGATGTGGGTCCCGACGGTCACCTTTCCCCACTTGTCCGGGTTCCGCTCCGCGGCGGCGGTGATCAGCGTCCGATCGAGGCCGAAGTACTGGAGCAGGGTGTTCCCCTTGGTCGAAGCCCCGTAAACGTACACCTTCTTTCCGCGGCCGACCTGCTCCTTGATGAAGCCGACCACGTCCTCCTTGATCCGGTTCACCCAGACCGCAAACTCCCGGTAGACCTCGATGTCGTCCAATCCGAGCCGCACCTCCTGCTCCCGAAGGGACTGCACGCGATCCCCGGCCAGTTCCCGGTAGGTCGCGTCCGCGAACCGGTTCGGATCGGCGTTCCGGTTCCGGATGTACGCCCGCAGGCTTCCGCCGTTGATGTCGTTCAGTTCCACGTCCACGATCTCGAACCCGTGCAGGTTCAGAAGGTACTCGAACGACTTCAGGGAGTAGTATTCGAGGTGCTCGTGGCAGATGTTCCCAAACTCGTTCGTCTTCAGCATCAACGGGAGGTAGCTCATCTGAACGATCCAGAGTCCTTCCGGGTCCATCACGCTCTTGATGTCGGAGACGAACTTGTTGGGGTTTTCGAGATCGTAGAACATGGCGATGCTCGTGACGACCTTCGGGGGGCATCCGCGGAGGTCCGCATCGGACCGGAACGCCTCCGCCTCGAAATATCCGACCACGAGCTTGTCGGCGATCTTCCGCGAGAAGACGGCCAGGTTCTCCGCGGGATCGAAGCCGATCTTCCGGATCCCTCCTGTTTTGTGGCAGGCAAGAAGGGTCCCGTCATTACAGCCGATGTCCACGACGGAATCTCCCTCGCGCAGGTGGATCAGCGTCTCCGCCTTGTTGGCGACGTCGGCGAGGGCGTCGCGCATCGTCTGGTTCGTGCCGGAACGGTACCAGTAGTTCCGGTACATCGTTTCCCCGGGCACGGTGTGCTTCAGTTGCAGGAGGCGGCACTTCCGGCAGATCACCAGTTCGAGGGGAGCCTTCGTTCCGTCGGAATCGCCGGGGGAGACGAAGTCCGAGACGTAATGTTCCCCAAGGTCGAGGACGGGCTCCAGCGAACCGTCGCAGACCCGACAGGTTACTCTCGAGATCATCGGTGCGGTTCTCCTTGAGAGAGATTTTCCTTCATCTCGATCGCTCCGTCGGGAGCGCCTCGAGGTCCGCATCCACCATCCTCCGCACGAGGTCCCGGAAGGACACCTCCGGCATCCAGCCAAGGCCGCGGCGGGCCTTTCCGGGGTTCCCCACCAGTTGGGCGGTCTCCGGCGCCCGGAAACTTTCCTGTTCGAGGACGACGTATTCGCGATAGTCGAGCCCCGCGTAGGAGAACGCTTCCTCGCACAGCTCCCGAACGGAATGGGTTTCTCCCGTGGCGAGCACATAGTCGTCGGGCTGCGGCTGCTGGAGCATAAGCCACATCGCCCGCACGTAATCGCCGGCGAACCCCCAGTCGCGGCGCGCATCGAGGTTTCCGAGGCGCAATTCCTTCGCAAGCCCCAGTTTGATCTTCGCGGCGGCCTGGGTGATCTTCCGGGTGACGAATTCGGGGCTGCGTCTCGGGCTTTCGTGGTTGTAGAGGATGCCGGAGCAGGCGAACAGTCCGTAATTTTCCCGGTACGTCATCGTCATCAGGTGACCGTACACTTTCGAGACTCCGTACGGGTTGCGCGGGTGGAAGGGGGTCGTCTCCGATTGCGGAACCTCGGCCGGTTTCCCGAAGATCTCGCTGCTGGAGGCCTGGAAAAACCGGGCCTTCGGGGTGACCTTCCGGATCGCCTCGAGGATCCGGGTGACGCCCATCGCCAGCACCATGGTGGCCAGGATGGGCTGCTGGAACGACGCCGCGAGGACCGAGTTGGCGGCGAAGTTGTACACCTCGTCGGGCCGGTGGTCCCGGAAGATCGACTCAAGGCGGCTCTGTTCGAGCAGGTCGTCCTGGACAATTTCGATCCTGTCAAGGAGGTGCCGGATCCGGTCGACGTTGACGGGATCACCGTCCGGCACCGTGCCGACCACCCGGTACCCCTTGTCCAGGAGGAACTCGGAAAGGTACGACCCGTCCTGGCCGCCTACGCCGGTTATGAGTGCTGTCGGCATTGTTTTCCCTTATTTGAAATCTTTTCCGGCCCCGGTTCCCGGAAAAACACAGAAATGGCTATTCATAAGATCCACGAGCGGCATGCGCGCCTGGCGGTGGAAACAGAAAAAGTACGCGAGTCCCAAAAGGTTCAACATTCTCCCGGGAAGGATGGAAACAAGGAATGGCACCGCACGCTGGCTCAAGCCCATCGTCCGGCTTTTGATTTTATCATGGTACGCCTTGGACGAATATGCTCCCATGGCACGGAAAGTCAGCAGGGTTTTGAGGATTCTCCAGGGTTCCCTCGGCGTGACGCGGTTTTTCGCGTTATCGGAAATATCCGGAAGCGACCAAACGAGTTCCGGCCACTTGAACATCCAGATGTCGAAGCTCCTGGCCGTCCACTGGGCCATGCCGTAGCGGATCGAGACCAGGGGCTTCGAAATCACCAACGCGGTCCCGGGCAACGGAGCCTGGAAGATCACGCCGACATGGACGAACTCGGTACCGAAATATCGCTCCCTCTCCCTTGCCATCCAGAGGTCCCTACGGAGGACGACACCCCCGATGAACGTCAGGTATCCTGCCGTGTCGGCGAAGAGCGCTTCGATGTCCGAGGAAGGATAGGTGCGATCCTCGTCGGCCTTCATCCTTCTTTCCTCGAGGAGTTTTGAATAGCCCGCGTCCCACACGTCGGCGTTGACGACAAGAAGGCTATGCTGCCCTCGTGTCTCGGAAAGCACCTTCGCAACCGCGCCGGGTTTCAGGACGTCGTCGTCGCACAACAGCCAGCAGTACTCGCCATTGGCGTGTTGCACGGCGGCGTCGAAATCCCGGTCCACCCCCATCGCTTTTTCGCGGCGAACGTATCGTATGCAAGGGAAACGCATCTGCAAACCGTGGACGACTTCTTCCGTGCCGTCCGAAGAAGCGCCGTCGACGATGACGACCTCGACCTCGTCGTTTGCCTGGCTCAGGATGCTGTCGAGTGTTTCCTTGAGGAATCGCGCCCGGTTGAGGGTGGCGATGCAGATGGAAAGACGCGGCGTCATCCGGGACTTCGCTTAAGGCGTAAGGCTGATTCGCGACTGCTCACCCCTTGCCCTCCAGCAAGCTTTGGTACAACTCCATGTGGGCCGAAGCGATGGAGTCCCAGTTTGTCCCTTGGATTGCTGGCGTTCTTCGCCGTCTGCGCCCCGCATACTGCCGAAGGGCTCTTTGCATGTTCGGGACATCGCTTGGGAGAGCGTAATAGATGTTCGCGTCTTCATCGTATCCTTGCGACTCGCGTGAGTTGGTAAGGACAAACGTTCCTTGTACGGCGGCGCTGTGGATCGACGAGTTCCACTCTCCACCGCCGTCTCGAAAGGGTAGGACCACCGCATCGGCAGCGGCGAGAAGATTGGCGGCTTCGTCCGGGGGAAGGAACCCCGTTACGGTGACCTTCCCGGCCCAGTCGTCGCGATTCGCGAGGGCAAGGATCGACGCCTGGTAGGCGTCTGCTGCGGACAAGTCGCAGATCAGTACGAGCCGGTCACGTTGCGGATCGGCGATCTCGAAGAGGGCTTCGATCTCCTTGGCTGGATAGGCGAAGCCGAAGTAGGCGATCAGTACGCTCTCTGATGCACCCAGGCGAGCGTGAATGACATTCCGCTCCGTTTCCGTAAGGGAGACCGCTGGAATCGAAGATGCATTCGGGATATATCGGACCTCCTTGTGCCGGTTCAGCCACCGGAACCAACCCGGCATCTTTTCCATGTAATGGGGACGGACAACGACCAAACCTCCCGGCAGAGCTGCATTCAGCACGCTGGGCCAATTTCTCGGAGAGTAATACTCGTGCCACGTCTGGACTACGGGACCGCTGGCGAGCCAAGCCAACGTTGGCAGAACCCACTGGATTTTACGGTAGGAATGGCTAGGGTACTGGACATGGACGATGTCGGGGCGCCACTTCCTCATCAACCCAAGGACTGTCGATGTTTCCCGAAGCCCCCATGTCCGGACGAGCGGGAAGAGAGTGACGTCTTCGATGGCCGATCCGGCGGCGGTATCGGTCAGGACGGCCACGGTGACGTCTTTCCGCTTGCCGAGGGATCGCGCAAGTCGCGCCGTGTAGTCGCCGATTCCGCACTGCATCGGCGGATAGGCGCCGGAAACGAGAAGGACTCTCATTCGCTCTTCCGGAGGGCGAGCCATGCGAAAGAGTAGTCCTTCCCCCCCCAGTGGATCACCTTTTCCGCCGCGTCGAGGTCGATTTCACCGCAGGGCGAAAACCCGTACCCACGGGCATCCTCGATGAAGGCGAGCACTTCCGCCTTCGAGAAGATTCTCCAGTCCATGCCGAAGATGTCCATGCCGGTCGTATCCACTTTTTCCGGCCAGTAGTCGAAGGACGCGATGAAGTATCCCCCCGGCCGCAGGAGGCGGGAAATCTCACGAAGGAGTCGTTCGCTCTGAAAGCCGTGCTCGATGACGGAGATCGCTGTGATGGCCCCGAACGACGCCTCCGGGAAGGGGGTCCCCATGAAATCGGCCACCTCGTACCGGATATGGTCCGCGAAAGGCATCGCCTTGATGCCGGGATTCAGGTCGACGCCGGTCAGATTCGAGTATTTCATCCTGTGTAGCACGGACAGGATCTCGGAGGCATAAGCTCCTACATCCAGCACGGGGGTTTCCGGGGGGAGGCGGCCCCGAAGGAAGTTCGCCGTCTTAAGGACATCCCAACTCTTGATGACATCGCCGACCACGATTCCGCCGAAAACACCGACGGTGCTCAGCCATTGCCGGATCCACGGCGTCAGGGAGGAGATCCCTGATCGGCGCATCTCGTCCCTTGCCGATTTGATTTCCGACTTGAATTTCAGCACCGAAGTCATCTCCGGATTCCCTCGCGGTTGAGTATGGAATGGGAGATGAAATCCCTCGTTGCCGGAGTGCACATGGCGGCACCGACAACGGTCAGCACGAAGACCAGCAGCAGAAGCGAACATGGGACGAACCGCGAGGATGATTCAAAGGCCGGGAAGATCAACCGGGCGCTCCCCGCGATGATGAGGCTCCCCGCCAGCGAGATGCCGACGTCCTTCGTGAACCACCGGAGCGCCTCGCCCTTCAATAACCGCCGGTGGGTGAGCGGGACACCGATGATCATGTAGATGCCGTTCAGCCCCAACCAGACGGACGCCGCGCCTGCCGCACCGTAATGCCTGGTCATCAAGATGATCGCCGGAACGAGGGTAAGAATGAAAAAGGTGTTGATCGCAAGGCCGAGTCGCGTCCATCCGTGGGAAAGCTGCAGCGCGTAGGGCAGGTTCATCAGGCCGTTCAGTGCGGTTCCGCCAACCAGAATGCTGACGATGGGAGCCGTGTTGTTCGCGATCTCCGGGTTTCCGGTCCAGAGAAGCATGATTTCCCGTGAAAAGAAAGCAATGACGATGGCGGCGGGAAGGATCATCACGGCCATCACCTGGGTCGATCCGTGGTACATCGCGAGCAGACTCTTCTCGTCACCTGCGGCGACCAGCGAGGAGAAACGCGGGAAGATGGTGTTGAACATCGGCGTGATGAGAACTCCGGACAGGCCGTTTCCGACAACCCCCGCGAGGACGTAGTAGCCGAAGGTTTTCAGCGTAAGCATTTTGCTGAGAATCACCTTGTCGAGCTGCGTCAGCATCAAAGCGGTGATCGTTATGCCGCTCATCCCGGCGGCGAAGCCCCAGACGCCCCGGGTAATGCCGGGACTGAAACGTGCAGGGCGGTCCGAGGGGGGGAGGCAGCGCCACAGGGCGAACGTGGTGACCCCCGCCTGGAGCAGGCTGACGGCGATCTGCCATGTGAAAAAAGCCGAGACCGTGGGGGAGACGAGCCACAGGACCAGGAGGGCGCCCCCACCGCTCAAGGTGGACGTCGCGATCGTGATTCCGTTGTGGAGCACCTGCCGTTGGAGTCCCAGCAGTCCTCCCTGGTAGAAGGTGAGCGGCCACTGAAGAGCTGTAAGGGCGCCCATGATGGTTACTGCGCGGCGCACTTCCGAGGGGGAAATAGTCCCCGCCTTGATCCAATGGGACGCGATGTACGGAGCGCTGTACCAGACGGCACATCCGATGAAAATGCCGATTGCCCAGTAGCCGACCTCCAACGTCCGGACGAAGTCGCGGGCTTCTCCCGCCCTGTCGGGCATGACGCTGTAGCGCGCCATCTCCCGGTTCATGGTGGGACTCAGGCCCAGGTCGAGGATCTGTATGACGCCCTGCAGCATGAAGTAGAAGCCGATCAGGCCATACGCTTCCATTCCCATGAACCGGATATACAGGGGAGTACAGGCCAGTCCGACCAGGGCAGTCCAGCCCGATCCGGCAAGGTTGGCGAAAAAATTCGTCTTGACGCGGCTCATCTGCTTTTATCGGGACACATCAGGGCCCGGTGGAAGGGTCTCCGGAAGAGGCATCCCTCGCCGATTCCTTCATCAGCGCGATCTCCTGCGCCATCTTCTTGTTCATCTGGTGGAGCTTCGAGATGGCGATCGAGAAGTGGATCAGGATCAGCAGGATGAACAGGATGCCGACAAGGAAGAGGAACGACGGCGGGTAGACGATCCCCACGGCGTGCGCGAGGACGACCAGCCAGTCCTGCTTCAGCGAGAGCACGAGGATCAACGCGCTGCCGAACAGCCACAGGATCGAGTACTCCTCCCGCAGTTTGCGGCGCCGTACCATCTCGAGGATGTAGAGAAGGAGTCCGGCGGAGGCGCAGATCGAAAAAAGCGTTACCCGGTTCATCCGAATCTCCGGATCCGGTTGATGAGAAAGGAGAGCGTCACCTTCACCATATAGTACACCGCCCGGAAGGCGGTGATCGACGATTTTCCCTCGGCCCGGTCGTACATCCGGACCGGGACCTCCACTGCCCGCGCCCCCAGCCGGTGCATCAGGATGTAGGAGTCCACCTCCGGGTAGTCCGAGGGGTAGTGGTCGGAGTAGAAGACGACAAGGCGGCGGTTGATCGCGAAGAAGCCCGAGGTCGGGTCGGTCACGCGGTATCCCGTGAAGAGGTTCACGAGCCACCGGAAGTGCTGGATGCCGAAGATCCGGGGGATCGACCCACGGTAGTTTGTCTCCCCGAGGAAGCGCGAACCGATGGCCGCGTCCGCCCGTCCCGCCAGGATCGGTTCCAGGACCTTGTGGATGTCCTCGATTTCGTGCTGCCAGTCCCCGTCGATCCGCACGACGGTGTCGTAGCCGCGATCCCTTGCATAGAGGAACCCGGTCTGCACCGCGCCGCCGATCCCGAGGTTGCACGGGAGGTCCAGCACGGTCGCGCCCGCCTCCCTTGCGGCGTCGGAGGTTCCGTCCGTCGAGCCGTCGTTCACGACGAGCACGTGGTAGGGGTACCGTTCCCGGAGGGAGCGGACCAACCCCCCGATCGTCCGTTCCTCTTGGTAGGCGGGGATGACGACCAGGATGCGGGGGGGATTCGCTTCCATTCCCGGTTCGTTTACTTGAGGACCTTCCCGATCTCCGCCTTCAGTAGCTCGCCCGTTACCGCTCCCACGTTGCTGAACGCGATCACCCCCTGCTTGTCGACGAGGAAGAGCGCCGGGGTGCCGGCCACGCCGTACGGGTCGGCCACGCGGAAGGCGTCTCCCGCCAGCTCGTCGAAGACGATCCGGAAGGCGATCTTCTCGTTCACCACGAACTTGTCGATCGCTTTCTTCATCTCCCGTCCGTCGAGGTTGACCCCCACGACCTGCAATCCCTTCCCTTGATAATCCCGGGTCATCTGGTTGACCATCGGGATCTCCTCGCGGCAGGGGCCGCAGAAGAACGACCAGAAGAAGAGCAGCACCGCGTCCTTGCCGACGCTCGACGCGAGGTGGAACTCCTTCCCCGCCAGGTCCTGCACTTTGAAATCCGGCGCCAAGGCGCCGGATTTGAGCGTTTCGATCCCCTTGACCGTCGGGATCTTCGTGAAGGAACTCGACTTGCTTTCCTGCGCGAAGGCGCGCGGCGGCGCAAGGGCGGTCGCGGCGGCGAGGGAAAGGGCGAGAGCGACGATGCGCATTTTCATGGGGCGAAGGTTCACTTTCGGATCTCCTTTACGGCCTGGGCGACGATGCCGCGCAGCTTCTTCTCGTCCCCCGGCTTGTAGCCGACGTGGTAGAAGCGGATCTTCCCCGAAGCGTCGATCAGCAGGGTGGTGGGCAGCACCATCGCGTTGAAGGAGGTGGCGATCTGGCGCGTCTTGTCGATCACCACCGGGAAGTTGATCTTCGTCTCCATCCCCTGCATGAACTTGAACACCCGCTGGGTGCCGAAGGAGTCGAGGTTCACGCCGATCACCTGGAGCCCCTTTTTCGAGAACTCGTTGTGGATCTCGATCAGCCGCGGCATCTCCTCGATGCACGAGGCGCAGTAGATCGACCAGAAATCGAGGAGCACGACCTTCTTTCCCTTGAGTTGTGCGAAGTCGATCTTCTGGTTGTCGATCGTCAGCCCGGAGAACATCGGGGCCGGGTCACCCTCCTTGACCCCGCCGCCCCCGGCGAACAGAGTGAACAAGGCGAACGCCGGACGGGCGAGGGAGACGGCCGCAACGGCGGCGAACAGGCAAAGAAGGGGGATTGCGCGGCGCATCGTGGGACGGCCTCCACGGAGGATAATCGTCACCTTATATCACACCTCTTGCGGGCAATGAAACAGCAAAGCCTCGCCCCCGCGACGCCCGGGCGATCGTTGCTCTCCGATAAGACGATCGCCTTGACGGTATCTTCACCCCTGCTGTAACATATCGGCGGTTTCCGGGTATTTCTTCACGTGACGAATGCGGTTTCGTCAAAAACGACAGGAGGTTTCCCATGAAGAAGATCCGTTTCGCGCTCCCGAAGGTGGTCGGTTCCTCCAGCGTTCACCCCTGCTGAACGCCTGCCGCACGCGGCCCGCGAAAACCCATTTTCGCACGTTTAAGGAGAGGAAGATGCGTCTGTCGATCTCGCGCCGGGATCGCATAGTCTGTATTGGTATTGTGGCCTTTGCGCTCTGCCTTGCCGGGTCGGCCATGGCCGATCCGTTCGTCGATGTCACCGCGCCCTCCGGGGTCGCCATGAACGGCCGCAACAAGGGCGTGGCCATCGCGGACATCGACGGGGACGGCTCCCTCGACATCTTCGTCTCCAACAAGGGAGGTCCGAGCCACCTTTATCTGAACAACGGGAACGGCGCCTTCCGTGACGTGACGGAAGAGGCGGGGCTCGACGAGACCGGCTACGCGATGGGGTCGGTCTTCGGAGACGTGAACAACGACGGCAAGCCGGACCTTTACGTGGCCAAGGGCGGCCGGTACGAGATCGAGTCCAACCGGCTGTACCTGAACGTCTCGACTCCGGGCCATCCCAGGTTCCTCGACATCACCGGGTCCGCCGGGGTGGGGATCAAGACGTTCACCTACGGCGCCACCATGTTCGACTACGACAAGGACGGCCGGCTCGACATCTACTGCTCCAACTACGGCGTCGGCCAGCACAACGTCCTGTTCAGGAACATCTCCTCCGGCACCCGTCCCGAGGATGTGAGGTTCGTGGACGTGACCGAAGAGGCGGGCGTCGGGTCGAACACCTGGGCGTGGAGCTCGGTGGCCTTCGATTACGACGGCGACGGCTGGGACGACCTCTACGTGTCGAACGGCCAGTACCCCGGCATCGGGAAAAACGTCCTGTACAAGAACCTCGGGAACGGGAAATTCAAGGATGTGACCGACGAGGCGGGCGTCCCCAACGACGCGTGGACGCTCGGGACCGGCGTGGGAGACATCGACAACTCCGGCTTCCTCAGCATGTACGTGTCCAACTACGTGGGCGGGAACAAGCTGTACCTCAACCTGGGGGACGGGAAGTTCAAGGACATCACGAAGCCGTCCGGCACCAACCACGACGGCTGGGGGAAGGGCACGGGCTTCGCCGACACGGACCACGACGGGTTCCTCGACATCTACGAGGGGGACTGCAAGTTCTCGAACCAGTTCTATCACAACAACGGCAACCTCACGT
>JAMDCN010000009.1 GCA_023489025.1 Deltaproteobacteria bacterium
GAGGGGCTCGCCCGCGACATCTCCGCCATCGAGCGGAAGGTGGCGGCGGTCGCGGGGACCGATTTCAACATCAACTCCCCGAAGCAGCTGGCGTTCCTCCTTTTCGAAAAATTGGGGCTTCCCCCCGTCAAGAAGACGAAGACGGGCTACTCCACCGACGTGGAAGTCCTGGAGCGGCTGAAAGACCTCCACGAGATCCCGTCGCTGGTGCTCGAATACCGAACCGTCGCGAAGATCCGCTCCACCTACGTCGACGTCCTGCCGGAGAGGATCGACCCGCGGGACGGGCGGGTCCACACGACGCTCCACCAGACGCAGGCGGCCACCGGGCGGCTCTCCTCCTCCGATCCGAACCTGCAGAACATCCCGATCCGCACCGAGCTCGGCCGCCGGATCCGGGCCGGGTTCGTCGCGGAGAAGGGGAACCTTTTCGTCGGGGCGGACTACTCCCAAGTGGAGCTGCGCCTGCTCGCGCACCTGTCCGGGGACGCGGAGCTGATCCGCCGGTTCCGTCAGGGAGACGACATCCATTCCGCGACCGCGGCCGCCGTTTTCGGCGTGGACCTGTCCGCGGTCACCATGGAGTTGCGGCGTCGGGCGAAGGTGATCAACTTCGGCATCCTCTACGGCATGAGCCCCTTCGGCCTGTCGCGCGAGCTGGGGATCGGCGGGAAAGAGGCGAAGATGCACATCGACCACTATTTCGACAGGTATCCTGGCGTGAAGGAATACATTGATGGATTGAAGGCAACAGCCCGAAAAGATGGATATGTTTTTACTATCATGGGGCGCCGCCGCTTCCTCAAGGACATCGATTCCCGGAACAAGGTGCTGCGGGAGGCCGCGGAGCGGATGGCGATCAACACGCCGATCCAGGGGAGCGCCGCCGATCTGATCAAGATGGCGATGATCCGGGTCGACCGGGAGTTCCGCGAGGCCGGGATGGAAGCGCGGTTGATCCTCCAGGTTCACGACGAATTGATCGTCGAGGCGCCGGAGCGGGAGGCTGCCGGGTCCGAGCGGATCCTGAAGGAGGCGATGGAGGGTGTGACGAAGCTGTCGGTTCCCCTGACCGTCTCGGTGAGCCGGGGGAAGAACTGGGGGGAAATCCACTGATTTTCCTGTCCGGAAAGGTGAATACTCCGCCGGGCGCAGCCGTCCTATGAACGAGAGGGAGAAGGGCGGCGTTCCCGACGACGCGCTGATCCGGACGACCCTCGCGGGTGACGACGGGGCGTTCGGCGAGCTCGTGGAGCGGTACAAAGGCCGGGCGTTCGCCGTGGCGGTCGGGATCGTGGGCGACGGGGACGACGCGCTCGACGTCGTCCAGGACTCCTTCATCAAGGCGTACTACAAGTTGAAGGAGTTCCGGTTCGGCTCGAACTTCTACACCTGGTTCTACCGCCTCCTCGTGAACCAGGCGATCGACCGGTGGCGGAAGTCGGCGCGGTCGGCGGAGGTGCCCTTTGACGAGAGCTGGCTTTCCGGGGATGCCTCGCCGCCCGACAGCTTCGCGTACCCGCGTACCCCCGAGGACTTGGCGCGGAACCGGGAGCTGGGGGACGCTCTTCAGCGTGCCGTCGACGCCCTCCCGGAGTATCACCGGGCGGTGATCGTCCTTCGGGAGGTGGACGGGATGGCGTACGACGAGATCGCCAAGGTCCTCGGGTGTTCGGTGGGAACGGTGATGTCCCGGCTGCACTACGCGCGCGGGAAACTGAAAGAGGTCTTGAAGGCGCACAGGGAAGGGTAGGGAAGGGAAGGAACGACGATGGATTGCAGGGCGGCTCTCATGAGCATCGAGGCGAAGGTCGATGGCCTCCTCCCGCGTGAGGCGGAAGCGGAACTGGCCGGCCACCTTGACGGGTGCCCCGCGTGCGCCGCGGAGGATGCGGCGATCTCCGCGACAGGGCCCGCGCTGCGCGCCTTGACCGGGATCCGGGCAATGGGGAAGGCTTCCGGTCTCGACGCGATGTGGACGCGGGTGCGCGCCGGGATCGAGGAGAGCCGGGAGGCGCGGCGGCGCTCCTCGTGGATCGCGCGGTGGGCGTGGGTCCCTGCGGCCGTCGCCCTTGTGGTGGCGGCGTTCCTGTTCTACCCTGCGGGAACGGATCGTTCGCCGTTTCACCCGAGCACGTTCGACGTCGCCGTCGAGGACGTGGAATCCGAGGGCGCCACGGTGGCGCTCGTCGACAAGGGAGAGGGCCTTCCGAAGGTGATCTGGATCATCGAAGATGGCAAGACGTAACCCGCGCGGCCGGGCGGGCGCGCCGGCACTATCCTTCTTCCTGCTCCTGCTGCTGCTCGCGGCTGTGCCGTCCGAAGCCGCCAACACGGTTTCCGTCGACGTCGGGGCGGTCTACGCCTCCAACGAGGGGACCTCGATCGACCCGGCCCTCGGGATGATCCGGGAGAAGCTCCGGTCGATGTTCAACTACACCTCCTACCGGATGCTGGACCGCAAGCGTCGCACTCTCTCGGTCGGGGAGGCGGGGGAATTCGAGCTCCCCGGCCGCCGGACGATGCGGGCGACCCCCCTGCCTGCCCAGGGAGACAAGGTCCGCCTCTTCATACAGATCTCCGACGGGCCGAGGAAGCTCCTCACCACCACCCTCGGGCTCCGCCGGGGCGGCATGGTCCTCGTCGGCGGACCCTCCCACCAGGCCGGGGCCCTCATCCTCATCATCTCCGCGGAGTAGACTCCGGGCTCGCGGGGGGCTTCCACTCCGCTACGGCTCGTCGGCCGTCCATGGCCTCCTCGCCTGCGCCTCCGCTTGCTCTCGACGTCCATGTCTCCGCTGCGCTCCAGACGCCGCCCCAGTACGAGCTTCGCGCCGCTGGGGTACCCCCTCTGTATTAATAACGGGGGGCACTGCGTGGGGAACCCCGATGCCCATGGACGGGCAAGTGCCGCGGGAGCCATGGATGGCGGGAGCGGCCCCGCTGCGCCCTACGTCCCCGAATTAGTAGGCGCATCGGAGCGAGGAAGGGGGTATCACGCGAAGATCAAAGCGTCTCCAGTAATGTTGCCGTATTTATCTATCGATGCACAATCGATGGGGGGTTGAATATCTTCCCCGCCGACACCGTCGAAGGGTTACGAACGGGAAGGAGGGAAACGACCATGAAGAGACTGATCGCCATAGCGCTGGCGGCGGGGCTTCTCGCGGCACCGATGGCCGCCTCGGCGGGCGGGCGTGGCTACTACGGCCATGGCCACGGGGGCCACGGCGCAGGGGGATTCTTCGCGGGACTGGTGGGAGGGGCCATCTTGGGTACCGTCCTCTCGAACACCTACCCCGCCACGGTCTACGCGCCCGCGCCGCGCGTCTACTACGCGCCTCCCCCGGTACAGGTCTGGGTGCCGGGTCGTTACGAAACGCGCTATGTACGGGAATGGGTCCCCGGCCATTGGGAGGTGGAGCGGTACTCCGGCCACGGGGAAGACGACGAGGACGACGACGGCTACTCCCGGGGCCGCAAGGTATGGGTCCCCGGCCGGGACGAGGAAGTCCGCACGCGCGTCTGGCTGCCGGGTTACTGGGAGGAGCGCGGCTGACGGGGAAAGGGTTCGATCGGCGCGTCGGGCGTCCGGTAACGCAACCAACCATCCCCCGGGGGACGATCCCCCCGGGGTTTTTTTTACCCCCGTTTCACGCCGCATGGGGCGGTATAATCCCCGTCGTGGGCAACGCTGAGCACGACAAGTCGGGATCCCCGCTGCGGAACTCCCTCTGGAACCTCCTGTTCCGGGTGTTGTCTTCCACCGATTTTTCCCGCATCGCCTGGACGACCGTTTTGCGGGGCGCCTGCCTCTTCTTCTTCAAGGAACCGATCGACGAACTTCCCCTTTCCGACAACGATGCCTCGCGCCTTGCCCTGAAGGACCGGTTCTTCGACCTCCCGGATCACCGCGTCTACGATCTGTTCGAATTTTTCCTTGTGGACGACCACGCCGGCCTGAAGGAGATGGACCGGAAACTGATCCGCCGCGGGTTGAACGAGTTGCTCGAGCGGGAAGGCGCGACCGTTCGCCTGTACCACGACCGGTTTCGCCCTTACCAGGATCTCCTCGGTTTCGACGAGGTGGCGCAGGCCGGGGAGAAGGTGCGGCTGTTCGACATGGCCGCGGCGCAACGCCACATGGAGGCGGCGGTGGCGTACCTTTCACGGCGTCCCGAACCGGAGTCCCGGGGTGCGATCCGCGAGGCGCTCCTCGCGGTGACGGCGGTGGCGAGGGAAGTGGCCGCTCGGGAGGTCCGGAAGGAGGGGGGAGAAGCGCCCTTGGTCGTGGGGTCGGTGGCGCACGCGGCGGCGGCGGCCGGGATCCCCGCGGAGCTGCTGGGGGGGATCGAGGCGATCCTGCGCCGGGCGCACGCGTTGGGCGGCCTGCCGATCGATGGGGTGGAATCCCCTGCCGGCGAGGGGCCGGTCGATCCGCGCGAAGCGCACTTCCTGGCCGTCTTCGCCTCCTCGCTGATCGTCTACCTGCAGAAATAGGGGAATGAAATTTCCTGTGGAATTTATTATGTGGAATTCCTGTGGAATTTATGATTGACAGTCGGTCGGGGGATAAATACTATATAGACTATAGACAATAAGGAGGTTACACCATGACCACTTGGTTCCCGGACAATTCGCTTTCGATCGGGAAGACTCCCCTCGTGAAACTCAACCGGATCACCGACGGCGCCGGCGCGACGGTGCTCGGCAAAGTGGAGGGGCGGAATCCCTCCTACTCGGTCAAATGCCGCATCGGCGCATCGCTGGTGTGGGATGCCGAGAAGAAGGGGGCGCTCGGGCCGGGGAAGACGATCGTCGAACCCACCTCGGGCAACACCGGGATCGCCCTCGCCTTCGTGGCGGCCGCTCGCGGCTACGAAGTGATCCTGACGATGCCCGAGACGATGAGCATCGAGCGGCGGCAGGTCTTGAAGGCATTCGGCGCGAAGCTGGTGCTGACCGAGGGGGCGAAGGGGATGAAGGGGGCCATCGCGAAGGCGGAAGAGATCGTCGCGTCCGACCCGTCCCGCCACTTCATGCCGCAACAGTTCAAGAACCCGGCGAACCCGCTTGTCCACGAGACGACCACGGGCCCGGAAATCTGGGAGGAGACCGGCGGCGCGATCGATGTCCTCGTCTCCGGTGTCGGGACGGGCGGGACGATCACCGGGGTCTCCCGTTTCATCAAGAACACGAAGGGGAAGAAGATCCTCGCGGTGGCGGTCGAACCGACCCACAGTCCCGTGATCACCCAGAAGAGGAACGGCCAGCCGCTTGTCCCCGGGCCCCACAAGATCCAGGGGATCGGCGCGGGGTTCATCCCCGACGTCCTCGACCTGTCGCTGATCGACCGCGTGGAAACCGTCTCTAACGACGAGTCGATCGACTTCGCCCGAAGGCTTGCGCGGGAGGAGGGATTGCTCTCGGGGATTTCGTGCGGTGCGGCAGCCGCCGTGGCGGTGCGTCTTGCGAAACTCCCGGAGTTCGCCGGGAAGACGATCGTCGCGATCCTCCCCGACGCCGGGGAGCGGTATCTCACCACCGCCCTGTTCGAGGGGTGGTTCGATGCGGAAAGCGCCGCGACGATTTAAGATCTTACCGCCCCGATGTACAGGGTGACGATTCCGAACGTGAGCGGGCGGTGGGTTACGGAAACGCAGCCCGCCACCCGCATCATCTCGGCGAAGGCGGGAGGCTCGGGGAACGCGAGCACCGACTCGGGGAGGTACGTGTAGGCGGACCCCCGGGAGAAGATCCCGCCGATCCGCGGCAGGACGCTCCTGAAGTAGAACCGGTACAGGGCGCCGAAGACCGTCCCCGGTGGCGAGGAGAATTCGAGAACCACCACGCGCCCGCCGGGTCGGACGACGCGGCACATCTCCCGAAGGCCACGCTCGCGGTCCGCCACGTTCCGGATCCCGAAGGCGACGCAGGCCGAGTCGAAGGAGGCGTCCCGGAACGGGAGCGCCTCGCCGGGCGCCCGCACGAAAAAGACCCGTCCCGCCTCCCCGGTTTTATCGGACTTTTCCCTTCCGATGCGCATCATGGCAAGAGAGATGTCGGCGCCGGCGACCGAGGCTCCGCTACCCTTTTGCCGCAAGATTTCCAGCGCCATGTCCGCCGTTCCGGTCGCGACGTCCAGGAATCTTCCGCCGGTCGACGGGACGGTTTCCGCCACGGCGAGACGGCGCCAACGCCGGTCCACCCCCAGCGACAGCAGCCGGTTGAGGAAATCGTACCGGGGAGCGATGGAGGAGAACATCTCCCCGATGGACGGGTTGCGG
>JAMDCN010000092.1 GCA_023489025.1 Deltaproteobacteria bacterium
ATGGTTCATTTTCACCGCCTGCCTGATCCTGCGAAGCGCCGTGGAGCAGGAGGAGAAGCGCGCCGTCTTCTGCGCCGTCATGGCCATCGTCGGCTTTGTCGACGTACCGGTGGTCTTTCTCTCGGCGCGCCTGTGGCGCAGCATTCACCCCACCGTCATCCGCAGCGAAGGAATCGCCCTGGAGCCGGCCATGATCGCTACGCTGGCCGTCAGCCTGGCAGCGATGTTGATCCTCTGGGCAGCCATGTTCCGCCTGCGCTGCTCCCTGCAGCGGCAGGAGAGTGCCCTGCTCGATCTGCAGCAGCAATTACAACGATAGGAGACCCGACATGGAACGAGCAACATATCTGATTCTGGCCTACATGGTCATCTGGGTGGGGATCGCCGGCTATCTGACCTGGCTCTCCGGCCGGCAGCGGCAGATCGCCCGGCGCCTGGAGGAACTCACTGCCCAACTCAAGCGGCGGGAGGTGTTGTCATGAGCGCAACGTTCAATCGCAGGGAGGGGGCCATTATCGGCTTCTTCTGGATGGTAACCGTCGTTGTGGCCCTCATGACCGTGGTCAATCTGGCACGAGGTCCCTCGGACAAGCCCCGGCAACAGGCGCAGGCGCCGAACACGGCCGCGATCGAGGCTCGCATCGCTCAGCTTGAGGCACGTCTCAAGGCCGTCCCCGGGGATGTCGAGGCCATGGTGGCCCTGGGGGATCTCTATCTGGAGACGCAACGCGTCATGGAGGGCTTCCGACTCTTCCAACGGGCGGTGGAGATCGAACCCAGCAACGTTCACGCCCTGAGCGACCTCGGCGGTCTCTATCAGCAGCTCGGACAATCCGACAAGGCCCTGGAAAGCTACCGGCGCGCCTATGAGAGCAAACCGGATCACAGCGCTCCGCTGCTGAACATGGCACTTATCTACAGCCGCGACAAGGGCGACAATGCCAAGGCCCTGGAACTGCTGCGGAGGTTTCTGGCCAGCAACCCGGAGGCGCAGTTGATCGCCACAGCCCAACAGGAGATCGCCCGGATCGAGCAGGCAATGAAAGAAGCCGGCGGTGCTTCTCCGAATACCCCGCCCACAAGAAGATAACGGCTGCGAGCTGAATCAACCAGGTAACGTTCCAATTGCAGATCCCTACGGCGTTTCCGGGACGCCGGCTCTCTTCATCATCGACAGAAAGAGAGTCATCACCTTCAGCACGGTCGGCGTGGTGACCGTCGACGAACTGAGACGGGAAGATCGCGAAGGTGGCGAAATGATCCTTCAAGGCCGATAGGGATCGTGAGAATAAAGGAGCGGCATGGAGACATCGGTTTCCACCGGTTCGGAAAATGCGGTCCGCGGCTCTCTCGCACTCGTGCCAATCGCGGCGGCGTTGATCCTTTCCGCTCTATCCTGGCTGGGAATTTGCTCGGATGGTTGCACGGAAACATTTCAATACCGATTTTTCGGAATTCCCCTTCCGCCCTTCGGAGTCGGGTATTTCGCCCTCTGCGGCGTAGCGCTTCTCGCAAGACGCCACTCCGTGTATGTCGGCGTCGCCGCCATGCTTCTTCTTTCCGGGGCGCTCGGTTCGGAATTCGTCCTCGTCTGGATACAGAAATTCGTGATCGGAAAGTGGTGCCCCCGATGCGTCGGGATCGCCCTCTCCGTCGTGGCGGCGTTCGTGCTTGTCGTCTGGGAGCAATTGTCCGATATGGCAGTACACATCCGCAGCGGGGAAAGGAAACTTGGGATGAACTGGATTATGGGGAAGGCGGTCATGATTCTAATTGCATTCTTCGCCGGCGTAGCGGTGTCGGCGATGGGCGTGAAAATGCCCGACGCGTTCGCAGCCGGCCTGTCGGTGAAGTCCCTCGCCTTCGGGGATCCGGAAAGCAGTTCGGAGGTCTACATCGTCACCGACTGGTTCTGCCCTGCATGCCGCGTCGCCGAGCCGGAGATCCTGAAGGCCGCCCGAAAAGCCATGCAGCAGGCGAAGGTGGTTTTCGTTGATTACCCGATCTACCCGGAAACCTTCAACTACATCCCCTACAACTTGTCCTTCATCATCCGAGAAAAGGAGAAATATCTCCAGATCCGGGAAGCCATGGCGACCCTTGCGCGGAAAACAAAGGAGCCCATGCCGGAGGATGTCCAGGCGGCGGTTTCCCCCCTAGGCGTGAAGTATGTCCCGTTGAATTACGCGGATGTTATGGCCGGCATGCAGCATTTCAACACCCTCGTCAAGAAGTTCAAGGTCCAGGGCACCCCTTCCGTGGTTGTCCTGGATTCGCGTACTGGGAACACGAAGACCTTGTACGGCATGTTGGAGATCACTTCGGACAACATCTTGAAAACCCTCGCGGAGGTCTCCGCCAGATAGTCCGCGGCCAGAATGAAAAGGACCTGATCGGGACGCTGCATGAAAAGGGCAAGACGATCCTCGTCGTGACCCATTCCGACACCTTAGCCAACCGCGCGGACCGGATCGTCCGGATCAAGGACGGCAGGATCGTGCCCGACGAGATTTAGGGCTTGATCCCCTACTTCCAACAACCGTCGCTCCACCTGTTCAGGCCGGTCACGATCCACGCCTTCGGGTTCCTGGTCGCGGTGGCGGTGATCGTCGGCTCGAAGTTGGCCCTCATGCGTTGCGAGTCCAGGAAGCTGGATCCGGATGTGTGCGCAGACCTCATCTTTTACGCCCTGTTCGCGGGATTTCTTGTCGCTCACGTGTACTCGGTCCTCGCCTATTTTCCCGGACAGGTGCTCGAGGAACCGCTTTTGCTGCTGAAATTCTGGGAGAACATCAGCTCGTTCGGCGGGATGGTCGGGGGGGTGCTGGGGATCTGGCTGTTCTTCCGTTTCCGGGCGCCGGGGATCGATGCCCGCACCCGGTGGGAGTACCTGGACGTCATCGCCTTCGTCTTCCCGTTCGCCTGGGCGATCGGGCGTCTGGCCTGCACAACGGCCCACGACCATCCAGGCACCCTCACGACGTTCCCGCTCGCGGTGAGCCTCAAGACGCCGGAGGCCAGGGCGTACATCACCGCGGCGTATCTGGATGCCGGGCGGCTGGTGGAGCTGCCGGGACCCTCCGAGCTGGCCCGTATGGCCTTTCACGACCTGGGCTGGTACGAATTCCTCTACACGCTGCTGGCGATCATGCCCGTCTTTCTCCTGCTCGACCGCAGACCAAGACCGCCCGGCTTCTACGTGATCGCTTTCCTGTTGATCTACGTGCCTGCGCGCTTCGGTCTGGACTTCCTGCGCTTGAGCGATGCCCGGTATTTCGGGCTGACGCCCGGCCAGTACGCGGGTCTTGCGGTTTTCGTCGCTGCGCTCTATGCCTTACGGCGGAACGCTGCCGCACCTCGCCCGCGATCCGGCTGACCTCGGCCCTGTTCACGAGATCCAGCACCGCGTCGGGATCCATCAAGATTACTTTTCATGTTCATGGCATTCCCCCCATGGGGGCTAGATCAGCCTCTTTGCGATCGACTCGATCGCCTTAAGCCCTGAGCCGAAGCGAGCCATGGCCTCCCGATGTCGTTCCAATTCGCCGTACGGCAAGTAACGCACTTGGAGATCAGCCACGCGGCTGAAGGCAGGCCGCAACAGCTGTGCCCGGACTTCCTCCTCTCGATCGTTGGGGGCTACCAGGAAGAGTCCCTTGACCGTCTGCTCTCCGGTTCCCAGGGCCAGATCAAGAAGGCGCATGACGCCCGAAAAGATCGAGGTGGTATGCTCGACCTCGAAAGCCGCTACGGTCTGTTCGCTGCCAGGCGCGACCCAAAGGACGTCAATCAGCCGCACCGCCCCGGCGCCAGGCGCGCCCTCGATAGCCTGCGGCAAGGCGGTTAGGCAGCCATCGCCCAAGCGGCCGCTGCCATGCGGCCGGTTCTGATCGTTGGCGGCAATCCAGATATCGAAACCAAGTGCTTGCCCCAGGTCCCGAAGCCACCCCTGGACTTCCGTGTGGGTGCGATCACTTTCCCTTTCGACTTCCCGTGCTTTGAGAGCTTTTTCCCCTTCTTCGCGAACCCGCGCCAGATCTGCTTCCCAGGCTGCAACGGCCGCCGCATCATCGTCCAACGGAGGAGCTGCATATCTCCCGATCCCGATATCGAAGAGCAGACCCACGAGAGCGCCCAGGTCGTTGGAGAACAGGCTCCTATAATCGGCGTTGAGAGAGAGGATCCCCCGGCGCATGGCCAAGTATTCATCCCATTTCCCCAGCTTGACCTTCGAACCGGTGAGGGAATTGTAGCCATTGACGATGGCTGTGTTAAAGGGCGGAGCAATCGTGGGATGGAGGAAGTAGAGGAGGTTGGCCGCGGCGGGTCCAAGTCCTTTGATTCGGTGTCCGTCGATCTGGCGGATCGCCTCGATCACGCCCCGCTCCGTCGAGCAGCACAGGCACGCATTAAGGAAACGGCCGAAGGCTGTCTGGTTATCACGGTTTTCATAGATGTCGGGAATCCGAAGCTTGGGCTTCCAGAGGAAGGCGTGGTCGGCGCCCTTGAATATCTGGCGCTGTTCGGCAATTGAGCCTACAACAGTCTCCAGAGATGATCCTTTATAAACGTTGCCGAAGGTTCCCTCCTCGATCTCGGCGATGACTTGCTCGATGCCGCGCCGGATGGACCTGAAGTTCTTCAGGCGCTCTTCCCAGAGAAACCAAGTGCGGTAGGTCCCGCCCGGATCGTTGCGCCAACGGCTGATCAGGGCACGGACCGTCTCGGACGGCAAGGATTCCTCCCGGTGGAAACAAATATCAAGCAGCAGTCTATCCCTTAACGAAACACCCCGCAATCCGTACCTCGGTTCTCGGTTAATAGTCTTGATTGCCGGCCATTACGTACGATCATCATCCAACCGGCGGGAGGACCGCTATTTCCAGACATCCCTCGGGCTTTCCGCCGTCCCTTCTGCGCGTAGGAAAGAGTCGGTTTTTCCTAAATCGTGTTTGAAGCGTTATTAAAGCCCTTGCATGACCCGCTCCAGCCGTTGCCGCACCTCGCCAGCGATCCGGCTGACCTCGGGTCTGTTCACGAGATCCAGCACCGCGTTGGGATCCATGAATTCCACGTGAATCTTTCCCGCGGCGTCCTGCCGCACCACCACGTTGCACGGCAGCAGGAGGCCGATCGACGGTTCCGCCTCCAGCGCCCGGTGCGCCAACGGCGGATTGCACGCCCCCAGGATGCGGTAGGGCGGCATCTCTTGGTTGAGCTTCTTCTTCAGGGTCGCCGCCACGTCGATGTCCGTGAGCACACCGAAACCTTCCTTCTGCAGCTCCTGCGTCACCTTCTCGACCGCCGTGTTGAAGGAAAGGTTCACCGTTTTCCCGAATCCGTACTTGGCGTCCATTTCATTCCCTCCTTTGCGTTGGAGGTTGCTTTCCACCATGAGCCTGGACATGAGGGAACAAAAGCATAATACACGAAAATGTTGAAGGATAACTGTATGTAAAACAACGCTTCTTGGATGGATTTGACGGGACCGGTTCCCGGGGCGTTGCCGTACGATTTCGGTTGCCGTACACGAATGAGGGAGTTTATAATTCCCAAAATGCTCGCTCGAACGATATTACGGGTGATCGTCCTCGTGGCCCTGACGCTTCAGGTGTTCGCATCAGTCGCGGATGCGGCGATCTGCAAGCCAGGTCACGCGGAGCCGGCTGCCGGTTGCCCCTCTTACAGCGAATCCGCCCCTTCGCCTTCTTCCTGCTCTCGGGAAGGTCGAGCTGAATCCTCTTCTCACGCTCAAGACCCGGAAAAACAGAAATGCTCCCTTTGCCCGTTCTGCCTCGCCCTTTTCATTAAGGCAACTCCCATGTCCGTTTCCCCTGACGATCAGGGGCGGCGCCTCGCTGCCTCGGAGCACTTGGCGCTCTACGAAGCGCCGTCCTTCTCTCTTCTCAGACCCCCCATAGCTTAATCCCCCTCTTTTCCGTTCCTTGACCATCGGTTCCTGCGGGAACCGGTGGTTACGTCATTGTCTGTCGAAACCGTCTTTCGGGTATCCGCCCGGGGGGGAAATGAAACGATCAAACCAAAAAATTCTTGTCGGCGTGCTGGTGATCGGCATTGCGGTCGGTTTTCTCATCTTCCGCGGCATCTCCACCACCAGTTCTTACTACATGACCGTGGCCGAATTGAAGGATTCACCGACTGGTCGGAGCCTGAAAGCGGGACAGACGGTGCGTGTCGGCGGC
>JAMDCN010000132.1 GCA_023489025.1 Deltaproteobacteria bacterium
TTTGTTTTTTCTGCGCGGCGGTTGCTGGGTGAGTTGCGATTTCCATCGTTTTCCCTGCTCCCGGTCATTTTCGGCCTTTTTATTCTCGATATATTCGCACTTTCCGTCCCGATTTTCATCCCCCCCATGCCGAACCTTTCCGCCGCCAGGATCCGGGAGGGGGTGTTCCCCGCTCCTGAAGAATTTCCTCCATATTTGTAACCTATAGGTACGTAACTTGCTGTGTGAGAGCATGGATCGACCAGTGGGCGGTAGCGTGACCGGAATCCGGATCTCCGGCGGACGATCACCCGTCCGCCGGGCTGCGCACGGCCAAACCCGGGCGGTTGAGCACGTGGGTGTAGATCATCGTCGTGGACACGTCCGCATGTCCCAGCAGTTCCTGTACCGTACGGATGTCGGCGCCCGATTCCAGGAGGTGCGTCGCGAAGGAGTGGCGCAGGGTGTGGCAACTTGCCGGCTTCGGGAGACCTGCTCGGAGCGCTGCACCCTTCACGGCCCGCTGGAGAGCGCTCTCGTCCAGATGGTGGCGAAGCGTTTTCCCCGTCTCCGGGTCCACGCAGAGACGCGATGCGGGGAAAACGTACTGCCACGGCCACTCGCGCGGCGCGTTGGGGTATTTTCGCGCCAGGGGAGCCCAGAACGTCGCCCCCGCGTATCCCTGCTCGAGGTCCCGGGTGTGGACCTTCCGCACGTGCTCCAGGTGCGCGGCGAGAAGGTCTCGGTACCTCTCCGGGAGGACGGTGAGCCGGTCCTTCCGCCCCTTGCCGTCCCGGACGACGATCTGCCTGCGCTCCAGATCGAGATCCTTTATTCTCAGACGGACCACCTCCATGAGCCGCAGGCCCCCGCCGTAGAGAAGGCCGGCCATGAGTCGGTATCCCTCGTCCAAGGCCTCAAGAAGGCGCGTAACCTCTTGGCGGGTCAGGACTACCGGCAGGCGCCGGGCGCGTTTGGACTTCTCGAAATCCCCCAGGTCGCCGAGGCCCGTGCCCGCAACCTGGTTAAAGTAGAATGCCAGCGCATTCAACGCCTGCGCCTGGGTCGCGGCGGCGACGCGCCCGACGAGCACGAGGTGCTCGAGGAATGCCCTGCAGGCGTCCGTGTCGGGGGCATCGATCCCGCGTTCCCGGCAGAAGGCGAGGAAGCGCCGCGCCCAGTGCGCGTAAGCGCGCTCCGTTCTCGGGGAGTAGTGCCGGGATCGGCAGATGGTCTCCAAAAGATCCAAGGGATCTCCGCCGCCGTCTCCGGAGGATCCGGATCCCCGCGACAACCAAGGCTTGTCGAACACGGCGGTAAGGAGTATCCTTACGGCATCGGTCGCCTGGCGGATCTGCCAGGGTTCGGTTTTCGGTCTCCTGCCGAGGGAGGCGATGAAGGCTTCGGCGTCGTCACGATCCGCCGCGTCAAGCGGTTTTTCCCCCAGATACGCCTCGAATCGCTCCACCCATCTGACATACCACTGCTTTTTCTCTTCCGGCACTGCCGCAAGGGAGAGCGCCCGAAGGTATGCCTCGCCCTGCGTGATATCTTTCTTGCGGGATCGATCTTCCGACATGGGTTCTCCTCCTTTCAGGGAGGAGAGATGCAAGTCCCATGTTCGCCGGAAAGGTTCAATGGGTTGTCTCTGGGAACCAGGAGAACACAGCCGACCAGATCAAGGCATATGGTGGAAATGCATAGAGCGCAAGGCGGAAAGGCATAAGGCATAGGACCCAAGGCAAGAATGAAAATGCATGCAACTTCAAAAACACAGAACGTCAATGGCCATCGTCGAACAAGCGGTTGAAGCGGACGGTCCCCGTGTCGTTTGCCGAGGCCCCGCCGCTTAACCGTAACGCTATCTGGCAACGGCCAATATCAACTTATCCCGCAATGGCCAATAACAATTATTCCTGTATCCGTATAATCAACTGTTCGGCCGACTTGATCGAAGGGTAGCCACAAAGAACCAGGAAAGGCATATGGAGGGAAGGCATTAGAGCTAAACGCAAACGGCATCAAGCATAGAACCCAACAGCAACGATACCAAGGCATGAAAAAGCATGATCTGGTCGAAGCATTAGGAGGTCATGCAACTTCCAGAGCACGAAAAGACAATCGCCGAACAATCGGTTGAAGCGGACGGTCCCCGTGTCCTTTGCCGAGGCCCCGCCGCTTAACCGTAACGTTCGGCTGATTTGCTCGAAGGGTAGCCACGAAGAACCAGGCAAGGCAAATGGAGGGAAGGCATAGGAGCAAAACTCAAACTGCATCAGGCATAGAATCCAACAGCCACGATACCGAGACATGAAAAAGCACAATCCACTTGAAGCATCAGGAGGCAATGCGACTTCCAGAGCACGCAAATCCAATCGCCGAACAAGCGGCTGAAGCGGACGGTCGCCTTGTTTTTCGTCGAGCCCCCGCCGCTTAGCCGTAACGTTAGGCTTGCACTATTCTAAAACCTTGACTGACGACATGGTATCGTATATGATACCGTCATGAAGCGACGGATTGTCATCGATACAAACGTTTATATTGCTTCCCTGCGCTCCCGACGGAGTGCGTCCTATCGCTTGTTTACGATGCTCGACCGCGACGACATTGAAATCAACGTGTCGGTTCCGCTCATCCTTGAGTATGAGGACGCCGCCAAACGTGTCACGCGAGAAATTGGTCTGAATCACGCCGACATTGATGACGATATTGACTACATATGTAGCGTCGCAAAACGGCGGAAAATTCATTTTTTATGGCGGCCGTTACTCAAGGATCCAAGAGACGATCATGTATTGGAGTTGGCCGTGGTGTCGGAATGCAAATTTATAGTGACTTATAACATTCGTGATTTTTCAGGGGCAGAGCAATTTGGCATTCGAGTGGTGACGCCTAAAGAGTTCTTAAAGGTAATAGGAGGTTTGTCATGAGCACTATCAGCCTACGCCTTCCCGCATCGCTTCATAAAAGTGTCCGGGAATTGGCCAAGAAGGAAGACGTTTCTATCAATCAACTCGTCACGACTGCGCTGGCGGAGAAATTGTCGGCGCTGATGACGGTTGAATATCTGGACGAACGCGCGAAAAGGGGAAGTAAAAAGAAATATGAGCGCGTCATGGCCAAGGTTAGAGATGTAGAACCCGAGGATTATGACAAATTGTGAAGCCTAACAGGATGTTGAAAAACCCGCGTCATTTTGCTGGTTTATGGGCTGTTTTCGTGGTACGATTAGCCGCATAACTTCCTGAAAACCAAGGAGATTGTTATGCGCGGCCCGGACGAGGGGATGGGAGCAAAGCTGATCGCGGTGATCCCGGAGAAGTTCGTTCCCGATGACCATCCGCTGCGGCCGATCCGGGACATGGTCGATAAATCACTTCGCGAGCTCTCCCCCGAGTTCTCCAAGATGTACTCCCATACCGGACGCCCCTCGATCCCGCCGGAAAAATTGCTCAAGGCCCTTCTTCTTCAGATTTTCTACTCCGTGCGCAGCGTGCGACTGCTCATGGAGGAGATCAACTACTCGATCCTGTTCCGCTGGTTCCTCGACATGGGCCTGGACGATCGCGTGTGGGACCACTCGACGTTCTCGCAGAACCAGGAGCGGCTGTTGCGATCGGAGATCGCCGCGAAATTTCTTTCGCGCATCCTCGGGCAGGCTAGGGAAGCGGGCCTTCTTTCCGACGAGCACTTCACCGTCGACGGAACGCTTGTCGAGTCGTGGGCGTCGCTGAAAAGCTTCCGCCCGAAGGACGGTCCGCCCCCGCCGGCGCCGAAAGGCCGAAACGACGAGGTGGATTACAAGGGGCAGAAGCGGAAAAACGACACGCACATCTCCACGACCGATCCGCAGGCCAAGCTCTACCGCAAGGGAGACGTCGCGGCGAAGCTCTCGTACAACGGGAGCGTGCTGATGGAGAATCGCCACGGGATCGTCGTGGACGCGCAGCTTCTTCCCGCGACCGGGACCGCGGAGTGGGACGCGGCGCTGTCGATGGTGGAGAGACACCCGGCGACGAAGCGGATCACGCTTGGCGCGGACAAGCATTACGACACGAAACCGTTCGTCACGGCACTTCGAAAAATGACGGTCACGCCCCACGTGACACAGCACACGACGAACAGAAAGTCCGCGATCGACGGCCGCACGACCTCTCATCCGAACTACCGCATCAGTCAGAAGGTTCGCAAGCGGGTCGAGGAAATCTTCGGCTGGATGAAGACCGTGGGCCTGTTCCGGAAGACGCGGTACATCGGGACCGCGAAAGTCGGCTGGCACTTCACGCTGGCCGCGGCGGCGTACAACCTGGTGCGGATGCGGAAGCTGCTCAGCACGGCGTGAGGGAAAGCCGGGGTCGTAAATGTTGGCGTCTCCCAAGAGCGAGGCGAATCCCGCAGGCGATGACGACGAGGACATAGAGTTCGACCCCGAAAAATCATGACCGAGGATAAAGCGGCCGTGAACCATCTCAGATTTTCAACATCCTGTTAGCTGGACGCTTAGTTTTCCGAGAACCCTCCGCTATAACGCTTGACGTTTAACGAGCTACGTTATATGATCACGTCATGATCAGGTCGTTCAAGGACGCGGAGACCGAGAAAGTGTACAGCCGGGAGGGTTCCCGGAAACTTCCTACAGATATCCAACAGATCGCATTGCGAAAACTTCGAATGTTGAACAATGCTACCAACGTCAACGATCTTCGCGTTCCGCCGAAGAACCGCTTGGAAAAGCTATATGGGGATCGGGCTGGCCAACACAGCATTCGAATCAACGATCAATGGCGAATCTGCTTTGTGTGGCGCAACGGTGATGCCTACGAAGTAGAAATCACCGATTATCACTGAAAGGGTCAAGAGCCATGGTGAAAAAGACACTGCATCCTGTCCATCCTGGGGAGATCCTCTTGGAGGAGTTTTTAAAACCCATGGGGTTGAGCCAAAATCGTCTGGCCCTCAACATTGGTGTTCCACCCCGCCGGATAAATGAAATCGTATTGGGCAAGCGCCGAATCACCGCCGAGACGGCGCTTCGGCTGGGGCACTATTTTGGGATGTCTCCACAATTCTGGCTGGGGCTGCAAACCGATTACGATCTAGACATCACGAAAGACGAACTGGGCGAGCGTTTAGTACAAGAAGTAAAGGTTCGTTCCAAGGCTAGTTAAATAAGGCGCCAGTTAACCACCGGCTGAAGCTGACGGCTCGCCTCTTTCTCGCTGACCGCCCGCAGCTTAGCCGGAGCGTTAGGCGACTTTTAACTTACTCCTGCGTGTTGTAATGACGACTTTGACGCGCACTCCAGTATGAGAAAGCATATCGATCAAGGTATCAATGCTGAAAAGATGTATTTTCCCTTTGAAAAGATCACTGATACGTGGTTGAGTAACCCCAAGTAGTTTTGCTGCCTCGGCCTGCTTCAAACCCTTGGCCTCAAGGGCCTTGCGGAGGTGAATCATCAAGGCCGAACGAATCCTAAGGTGTTCAGCTTCTTCAGGGTGGAATCCCAGATCCTTAAAAACATTTCCACTCGAACGGGTAATCTTCGCGCTCATAAAAAACCTCCGTCTACTCCTGCTCGTGTCGAGCTTTGCGTTTCATGATCACTTGTTTCAAACGTTGACGCGCCAAATCGATATCGCCTCGCGACGTTTTTCTCGTGGTTTTTTGGAAAGCGAAGATTACCCGTTCTCACTCCCGATATTTCGCAACGTAGAAGACCCGATGTTCAAGTCGGGTATGAATACGAATTTCATAAACACCAGTTCCGACGCTTGGCATCGGCTTCCAATCTGGGGGCTCCACCTCATTCTGGATAAGGTGTAGAAAATGCCCTGCCAACATTCGCGCGTCCTTAGGGAACGCACGGAGATCTTGCAATGAAGATCCAACCCAGGAGATTGGTTTATCATTCACGGGACGAGCATATAAGATTTTGTATATTCCGTCAACGTCGCCTAACCGCTTGCAGCTGACGGCTCGCGTCTTTCTCGCTGGGCGCCCGCAGCTTAACCGGAGCGTTATGTGCTCATCTGAAGTAAAGGCATTTAAAGGCATATGAAACCAAGACATGGAGAGAAAAAGGGAAAAAAAGTAAACGAGGCATCCGGCGTAGGGATTCTACCTGCTGCCCGTGCTATTTGGAGGCCTGATGGTCGTGTTTCATTGGATGGAGCGTGCTGCGGTGCAAAGGCGGAAAGG
>JAMDCN010000018.1 GCA_023489025.1 Deltaproteobacteria bacterium
CTCAAGGTGATCTTTATGAGCGGGTATACCGCCGACGCGATCCACAATTCATTCGTGTTGATCGCCGGGGTGCCGTTCCTGCCCAAGCCGTTCAGCCCGCGTTCCCTGGCCAGAAAAGTGCGGGAGGTCTTGGACAAGGCGTAGGAGCGACAAACAGGCAGGACCGGTTTCCCGGGGTGGGGAGGCCTGCAGGGGCCTGTGGCACTGGATTCCGTTGAGTTTTTCAACCTGCTTCCTGATGTGGCTCTTCCAGAGAGAGACGTGGATTATCGTTGTCTTCATGTCGGCGTGAAGCAGCTTGAAAAAGTAATAAGGTTTACCGTGTGTGAATCCGATATGGGAGATATGAATCGGGCGTGAAATCCAATTTTCCGCTGAAATGCAAACGGAATAGAAACGGTGCTCTCCACGATCTTCCAAACGTATCGATGACGACGATCCCTTCCTGAAAGAAGGTGAGCGGATGGATCGAACGGCCGGATCTTCTATCGACTCCCACGAAATTCTTGTGGTCGAGGACAGCCCCACCCAGGCGGAGAAACTGAATCACCTGCTCCAGAAGCAGGGGTACCGGACGCGCGTCGCGAAGAACGGCGGCGAAGCCCTTTCCCTCCTGCAGGAGCTCCGGCCGTCGCTCGTGATCACCGACGTTCTCATGCCGATGATGAACGGGTACGAACTCTGCGCCGCGATCAAGAATCAGGAACGGCTCCGTGACATCCCCGTGATCCTGCTGACGTCCCTCTCCGACCCGAAGGACGTCCTGGAAGCCTTGAAGTGCGGCGCGAACAACTTCATCACGAAACCGTACGACGACAGCTACCTGCTTTCCCACATCCGGTACATCCTCGCGAGCACGGAGACGCTGAAGAGCGACAAGTTGAAGATGGGGATCGAGATCTCCGTCGGAGGGAGCACCCACTACATTTCGTCGGACCGTCAGCAGATCTTCGACTTCCTTCTCGCCACGTACGATTCGTACGATCGGAAGAACCGGGAGCTCCTGCGCACCACGGAACAGCTCCGTGAGTTGAACGAACACCTCGAGGAGAAGGTACGGGAGAGGACGGAAGCCATCGAGGAGGCCAGAAATCGATATCACATGCTCTTCGAACAGTCTCCGTTCGGTGTCGTGATCATCGCCCCGGAGACGGGGCGGGCCGTCGAGTTCAACGAGACGGCCCATCGCCAGCTCGGGTATTCGCGGGACGAGTTCGCTTCCCTCACGATCGCCGATTACGAGGCCAAGGAGAAACCGAAGGAGATCGAGGAGAAGATCCGGGAGATCATGATGGGTGGGAAGTTTGATTTCCAAACGTCTCACCGGACCAGGGAGGGGGAGATCCGGGACGTCCTGGTGACGGCCCAGGCGATCAAGCTGTTGAATCGAACGGTCATGCACACCGTCTATCAGGACATCACGGAGAAGAAGAAGGCAGAGCGGGCATTGGAGCAAAGTACGGAACAGCTTCGCCAGTCGCAGAGGATCGAGGCGGTGGGAAGGCTTGCCGGGGGGATCGCCCACGATTTCAATAATCTCCTCACCGTCATCACCGGGTACTGCGAACTGATGATGGCAAAGATCGGGAAGGGGAACCCGCTGTTGCAGGATGTCCGGGAGATCAGCAAGAGCGCGGACCGCGCCGCCG
Source organism: Deltaproteobacteria bacterium (assembly GCA_023489025.1). The sequence continues at coordinate 1,650 of JAMDCN010000018.1, forward strand.
CTCTCACGCGGCAGCTGCTGGCTTTCAGCCGCCGGCAGGTGCTCCAGCCCAAAGTGCTCGACATCAACTCCGTGGTCACGGGCATCGACAAGATGCTCCGCCGGCTCCTCGGCGAGGATATCAGTCTCGTGACCGTTCTCGACGGGGTTGGCGGAAAGGTGATGGCCGACCCGGGGCAGATCGAACAGGTGATCGTCAACCTCGCCGTGAACGCGCGGGACGCCATGCCGGACGGAGGGACGATCACGATCGAGACGGCGGCGAACGTCGAACTGGACGATGCCTATGCGCGCACGCACGGCGGTGCGTCCCCCGGGCCCCACGTCATGCTCGCGGTCAGCGACACCGGTTGCGGCATGGACGCGGAAACCTTGTCGAGGGTGTTCGAACCGTTCTTCACCACCAAGGAGAAGGGAAAGGGGACCGGCCTGGGACTCTCGACCGTCTACGGGATCGTGAAGCAGAGCGGGGGATGCATCTACGCCTACAGCGAGCCCGGGAGCGGGACCGCGATGAAGATCTATCTCCCGTGCGTCACCGGGGACGCGGTGCGGGAGGATGATGAACGGGAGTCGGAGTCCGGGGACCGTCTTCATGGATCGGAGACCATCCTCCTCGTGGAAGACGAGGAAACGTTGAGGAAGCTCGCTTCGGAGATCCTCCAAGCGAACGGGTATACCGTCCTTGCGGCGGAAAACGGGGAGGAGGCCCTCCGACGGCTGCACAACAGCCCGGGGATCCCCAATCTCCTGGTCACCGACGTGGTGATGCCGCGGATGGGCGGCAGGGAGCTTTCGGACCGGATCAAGGCGGTCTACCCGGGCACCCGGGTACTCTACATGTCCGGGTACACCGACAACGCCATCGTCCACCACGGCGTGCTGGACCCCGGGGTGTCGTATCTTCAGAAGCCGTTCTCGCCGAAGACGCTCGCGCGCAAGGTCCGTGAGGTGCTGGATGCGAATGCCGTCCGCTGAGCCTCTGCGGTCGCTGGTCGTCTTCACGATGGACGCGCAACGATACGCGATCCCCCTCGCCGCGATCGAACGGGTATTCCCCACGGCGGAAATCACCCCGATTCCAAAGGCCCCGGAGATCGTCCTGGGAGTGGTCGACATCCGGGGCCGGGTTGTCCCTGTCGTCAATATCCGCAGGAGGTTCCGCCTGCCGGAGAGGGAGCCGGAGATCTACGACCACATGATCGTCGCATCCATGGGAAAACGGGCCGTGGCCTTCGTGGTGGACGGGGCGACCGGGGTCCTTGAAATCCCGGAGAGCGAGATCACTTCGCTGAGGGATCTTCTTCCCCGAACGGAGTATGTCGAAGGGGTCATCCGGCTTCCGGACGGCCTGATTCTCATCCACGATCTGGAAACGTTCCTTTCCCTGGAGGAGGAGAAACTCCTCGACCGGGCGATGAGCGAGCCGTAGGATGCCGGTCGCGCGGCAGGCGGTCCTGGAGATATCCGAAAGTACACTGTCCCGCCTGAGGGAATTCCTCGCGGGGGAGATCGGCCTCCAGTTCACAAAGGAACGCTCCCGGGAACTGGAGCGTGGAATCCGCGCTGCCTCCCGTGATTCCGGCTACGCGAATGCCGAAGTGTTCATCGACTGGCTGGTCTCGACGCCTCTGTCCGTCCGCCAGATCGAATCCCTCGCGGCCCATCTCACCGTAGGGGAGACGTATTTCTTCCGGGACAGGGCCGTTTTCCAGGCGCTCGAAGAGAAGATCCTTCCCGAACTGATCCGTGCGGGGAGGAGCGCGGGGAAGTGCCTGCGGATCTGGAGCGCGGGGTGCTCCACGGGGGAAGAGCCGTATTCGATCGCGATCCTTCTTCGCAGGATGCTCCCCGACTGGAGGGAATGGAACATCACGATCCTCGCCACGGACATCAACCCCGGCTCGCTCAGGAAGGGGATCGAGGGCGTCTACGGGAACTGGTCGTTCCGGGATATCCCGCCGTGGGCCATGGAGAGCGCTTTCCGGAAGAGGGGAGACGGGCTGTTCGAAATTTCGCCCGACCTCCGGAAGATGGTAACGTTCTCCTTCTTCAACCTGGCCGAGGACGGCTGCCCGTCGCTCCTGATGGGAAACAACGCGATCGACATCATCTTCTGCCGCAACGTCCTCATGTACTTTTCGCCGGAGCAGGCGGAGCAGGTCGTCAACAAGTTTTACCGCTGCCTCGTGGAGGGTGGCTGGCTCCTGGTCAGCCCCGTCGAGGCGCATCAGATGATTTCCACGGATTTCTTCGCCGTCCCCCTGTCGGGTGCGGTGCTTCACCGGAAGGAGCGGAGAGAACTTCCGCGAAAGAGGAGCGAGGAATCGTCCACCCCATCCCCTCTCCCGCTCCTGCGTGCGACAACGCGCCCCCGGAAGGCACCCGCCGTTTCCTCCGGAGCCAGGCCGCCGGCGGTCCCTCTTCCGCCCCGTCCGCCGGCCGATCCACGCGCGCAGGCGTTGTCGTTGTTCCGGCAAGGGAGGTACGAGGAGGCGGAGAAGGAGATCCGCGCTTCCCTGGAGCCCGGCGGGAGCCGGGGGGAGGAGTTCGCCCTTCTGGCGAGGACCCTCGCGAACCGGGGGCGGCTCGACGAGGCGCTCGAGTGGAGCGCCAAGGCGATCGACGCCGACCGGTGCAACCCCGGCTTCTATTTCCTCTCCGCCACCGTCCTCCAGGAGATCGGGCGGATGGAGGAGAGCGAGGCGGTCCTCGGAAAAGCCCTCTATCTGGACCCGGCGTTCGCGCTTGCGCATTTCGCCCTGGGGAACCTCGCGCTGCGGCGTGACAAGGGGAAGGCATCGCGGAAACATTTCTCGAACGCCCTTTCCCTCCTGCAGGGGATCGAAAGGGACTCCGTGCTGCCGGAATCGGAGGGGATCACCGCCGGGCGGCTGGCAGAGATCATCGAATCCATCCTCGGAAAACGGTAGACGCCCATGAAGAAACCGGATACACGGGAAGCGGTCCTGAAGGAGAGGGCGGTAAAGATCGGCCGGCCGCCGGATCGGGCGGAGGAGGCGGGCGAGCGCCTCGAGGTCGTCGAGTTCCTCCTGATGTCGGAGCGGTTCGCCGTTGAATCGAAGTACGTCCGGGAGATCTGCCCGCTGAAGGAGATCTCCCTCCTTCCGTGCGTTCCCCCGTTCGTCGCCGGGATCATGAACGTGCGCGGCCGGATCGTTCCGGTGGTGGACATCCGGAGATTTTTCGACTTCCCGATGAAAGGGCTGACCGACATGAACCGGGTCGTCGTCCTCGCCTCCGGCGATACGGAGTTCGGCATCCTGGCGGACGCGATCCACGGGATGCGGGGCATTTACGCGGACCGGCTGCAATCGTCGCTCCCCACCCTGACAGGGATCCGGGAGGCGTATCTCAGGGGAGTCACCGGGGACGGAATCGTGGTTCTGGACGGCGCGAAACTGCTTTCCGAAGAAAGGATTTTCGTAAACGACGAGGTGGAATCGTGAGGCGAACGACAAGATCTCCGGGGAGGGACGAACGATGAAGTGGTTCTCCGATCTTTCGACGCGGAACAAGCTGTTTTTCGGGTTCGGCCTGATCATCCTGCTGCTTGCGGTGGGGCTGTGGTTTGTCTATATGGAGTTCGATCGCGTCTTGGTGTCCAAGAGGCAGATGTACGATCACGACGTCAAGCCGTCCATCCTTTCTCTCCGGCTGAGGTCGGACCTGAACCACAACCGGGCCTCGTTATTTGAGTTGACGTTGAAGCATAAGGAGAAGGGAGTGGAGCAAAAAGCAGAAGTGGAACTTGAGAGGGAAATGGAGACGCGTGACTTGGCTATTGATGAATATGCAAAGGGACTTCAGGGGCTCTACAGGGACGATCCGGCATATACCGAAAAGATGAACCAATTCGTTGCTCTGTTAAGCCAGTATCGCGATACGAAACGCGAACAGATTTCCATGGTCCGTCGGGGAAAGATGAAAGAAGCGATGGATCTTTCCTTTGGGAAACAGGAGGAACGTTACGACCGGGTACGGAAAATCCTCGATGAAGTCGTGGCTATGGAAGAAAAAGACATGGTGGCGAAACTGGCAAGATCGGAACAGGCGGGCCGAACGGTGATTCGCGGCATCCTGGCGGCGGGGGCGGCCATTCTCGTCCTCAGCCTGTTCCTGGTCGTTTTCCTGACCCGTGTCATCGCCGGGCCGCTGAAGGAACTCTCGGCCGCCACGGAGCGGATCGCCGCGGGCGATCTGACCGTCACGGTGTCCGTGGACGACCGGAAGGACGAGATCGGCCAGTTGATCTCCGCATTCCGGAGGATGGTCGAATCGCTGCGCGGGATGACCCGGGAGATGGGCGAGGTGGCGAACGTCCTCGCCGCCTCTTCCGCGGAAATGCTCGCCTCGGTCGCCGAGCTTACGGCGGGCGCCACGGAGACGGCGACCGCGGTGCGGGAGACCGTATCGACGGTGGAAGAGGTCAAGCAGACGGCGATCGTATCGGCCCAGAAGGCGAAAAACGTGCTGGAACGATCCCAGTTGGCCGA
>JAMDCN010000007.1:0-369 GCA_023489025.1 Deltaproteobacteria bacterium
GATGCGGGTCGGCCGCAGAAGCTCGTCCGCGACCGTCGCGCCCCACTCGGGGACGCGCTGCCCGATCCGCTTGCGGAGGATGTCGAACACGACCTTCCTCGCGAGGGAGTACCCGTTGCTGTGGAGACCGGAGGAGGAAAGCCCCAGGAGGAGGTCGCCGGGGCGAACTTCGCTGCCGTCGATGACCTTGCCCCGGTCCACCGCTCCCACCGCGAATCCCGCGAGGTCGAACTCTCCCCGGGCGTACACTGACGGCATCTCCGCGGTCTCTCCCCCGAGCAGCGCGCAGCCGGCCTGCCGGCACCCTTCCGCGACGCCCGAGACGACCTGGGCCCCGTCTTCGGCCGAAAGCTTCCCGGTGGCGTAGTA
>JAMDCN010000007.1:379-6127 GCA_023489025.1 Deltaproteobacteria bacterium
GTCGATCCCGACCGTGTCGAACTTCCCGGCCGCCGCGGCGACCTTTACCTTGGTTCCCACACCGTCGGTGCTCGAGACGAGGACCGGGTCGCGGTACTTCCGCGCGGGGAAGCGGAAGAAGCCCGCGAACGCGCCGATCTCCCCCAGCACCTCCTTGCGGTGCGTCGTGCGGACCATCGGCCTGATTCGACGCACGAGGCGTTCTCCCTCGTCGATGTCGACGCCGGCGGCTCTGTACGTGGCGGGTTTTTTCAAGATGCGCTCCGGGCGGAATGTACCCCACGGTAACGATTCGCCGAAGGGGATGTCAATGATTTTCGCTCCATCACGGGGTAAGATGAAAGAATTCGAACAGGGAGGGATGCATGGCGACGAGAGTGGGGATCGTCATCCTCGGCGACGAGGTGCTGAAGGGGGAGATCAGGGAGGCGAACCTCGCCCACATGATCCCGCTGCTGGCCGAGTGGGGGGCGGAGACGGCGCTGTGCGCGATCCTTCCGGACGACATCCCTGTGGTGGTCCGGCACCTGCGGCGTTATCTGGAGGAGGTCGATCTGCTCGTGCTGACCGGGGGGATCGGTCCGACCCCCGACGACATCACCCGCGACGCCGTGGCCGAGGTCGCCGGGGTCCCGCTGATCATGCACCCGGAGGCGAAGGCGGCGCTGGAAGCCCGGCCGTACAAGGGAGCGAACCCGGAATACCGGTTGCTGATGGCCCAGGTCCCGCAAGGCGCGACGCTGATCCCGAACCCGCTCTCCCCGGCTCCGGGCTTCTTCATCGACCGGATGGCGGTCTTCCCCGGGGTCCCGCGCATGCTTCAGGCGATGTTCGAGTGGGTGAAGCCGATGGTTTCGGGCCACCGCAAAAGTCGGATCACCCTCTACTCGATGGCCCCGGAATCGTCGTACGCCGGGATCATGAAGGAGGCCATGTCGGCGTTCCCCGAGGTCGGCGTCGGCTCGTACCCTTTGAGCGACGGGGAATACCGCGTGCGGGTGGTCTTCCGCGGCGACCGGTTCGACCGGACGGACGCTTGCGCGGCCGCGTTCGCTTCGATGCTCGCGAGGATCGGGTTCGAGGTCCTGCGCAGGGTGGAAGAGCGAGGCGACGATGCTTAGTGTAGCGCGGAAGTTCACGGGTTTCCTGCTCGGAATTTCCCTGTTGTTCGTTTCATTCGACTTGGCATTCGCCTTCGGTCCCGCCCCGGGAAAATGGGAGGAATCGACCCCCGGCCGATGGGAGTCGCTCCCGGAGCGGCATGTCGGGGGGACCGACAACGGCCTCTCGGTGGAGGTGACGATGCCCCCGGGAACCGGCGTTGTCTACGCGCGCACAGGCTCTTGGAGTCCGGGAACCGCAAACCTGCGCTTCGCCGTGGACAACGTGAACGCGGGAGAAAACGATTACCTGCCGGGAGAAGCGGTCTTCCCGGCATCGGTCACGTTCGTCTTCGGGAAGGATTCGCTGAAACTCGGCGCGAAAAGACGATTGGGACTCTTCCTGCGGCAGCTCCGGTACGGGTTCACCCCGTCCGGGATCCGGCTGACCTACGCGTGGGGGAACGGGCTCCCGGTCGGATCGATGTATCGCCTTTGGGAAGAGGAGACGGTGTTCGTCGTCGCGGGGCCGGAGGAGGCGGGAAAGACGATCTCCTCGACCCGCCGTCTCGGCGACGACTTCCGCGCCGCCTACGGCCGCCCCCCGAAAGGACCGGTGACCGAAGTCCGGGTGAGCGCCCGCCGCCCGTCCCGCGAGAAGGGGCCGGTCCACGGATCGATCACCGTGCGTTTCCCCGTGGAGTGATCATTTCGGCGTCTTGCCGGCCTGCTTCTTCGCCTTCCGGGACATCGCCACCTGCAATCCGCGGGCGTATTCCGCTTTCGGATCCGCCCCGATCGCCTTCACGAAATGGTCGATCGCGGCGTCGTACTCCTCCCTCTCCAGCAGGATTTTCCCCATCTCGTTGTGCGCGGGGGCGAACGTCGGGCGGGCCTGCACGGTCAGCTCGAACTTCCCCATCGCCTCCCCGGTGCGGTCGAGGCGCAACAGGGCCACCCCCTCCGCGTAGCGGATTTCAAACGCCTTCCGGTAATCCGCCGTCACCAGGGATGCCCGGCGAAGTTCCTTCAACGCTTCCTGCGCGTTTCCCGCGAGGTAGAGTTCAACGCCCAGGCGGTGCCGCGCCTCGATGAACCGCGGGTCGAGGTCGATCGCCTTGCGGTATTCGGCGACGGCGCGCCGGCGGTCTCCCAATCTCGAGAAGAGTTTTCCGGCCTGAAAATGCTCGAGGCGGCTGCGGATCGTCTTCAGGTTGAATTTCGCGTTCGCGTGGTTCGGGTTGATCTTGATCGCCTTGCGCATCTCGAAGATCGCGTCGTCGTAGAGACGCTCATAGTAGTGCGCGAGTCCGAGCGTGGCGTACGCCTCGTCGAGGGGCGCGCCGGACGGGGCGGAGGCGATGACGTTCCGCAACAGGGCGACCGCCTGGGCGCTGCGTCCGCTCTTGACGTACAGCTTCCCCATGGAGACCCCGGCGCGGAACAGGAGATCGTCGCGTCCTTTCCCTCCGATTCTCCCGGCCACCTCCGGCATGGAAAAGAGGATATCTTCCGCTTTCCCGTAGGTGAGGATGTTGCGGGAGTGGAGAGAAGCCAGCTGAAGCAACGCCTCCCCGTGCAGCGGATTCTCGACGACCGCCTGCGCGAATGCACGCTCGGCCTGCCGGTACTCTCCCGCGGCGATCCGTTCCCGGCCAAGGGAATAGAGACGGTCCGCCTCCTCGGCTCCGGCGTGGGACGTGCATGGATTCAGTGCGGGAAAAAGGAAGAGGAGGAAAATCGCTACAGAGGTCGGAAAGCGCAAGGCAACCCCCCGGCGAAAATAATCCAAACGCTGTTTGCGTCGATTATATACAATATCGAAGCCCATCGACTTGTGAATATGTCCTCGTATCCGCACGGTGTTCGGTATCGCGAGTCGCTTCGGAGGCGGGCAAGATGCGACGGATCGCGGGTTTCCTTGGTCTGGTCTTCTGTTCAGCGTTTCTTGCGTCGGTCTCACCTGCCGCGCCCGGCGGCGGGAACCCCCATCGCGACATTTCCTGTAATGAATGCCACGAAAAGATCCCGGCGAAGGGGAAAACCGCCCCCGCGGAGGTTCTCGCCGGTCTGAAGAAAGGGCCCGTCGAACTGTGCCGCGATTGCCACCCCGAGGCGGAAGTTTCCCATCATCCCGTCGTGAAGAAAACGGAACGCGCACTGCCCGAGGGGCTTCCCCTGAGCGCCGCGGGGGAAGTGATCTGCTCCACCTGCCACGACATCCACCAGAAGGAGCCGGCGAGTTACCTTCTGCGCGGGTTCGACACCGGAAGGTACTCCGTGCGGATGGACCTTTGCCTCGACTGCCACGGGGAAACGTTCATCGCCATCAACCCCCACAACGCCGGGCCGGAGAGCGAGAAGTGCCGCACCTGCCACGTGGGGAAACCCGGCGCGACCGACGATTCGGGAACGGTGAAGATGCAGGAGAACCTCGGGAGGATCTGCGACTTCTGCCACAACGTCCGCGTGAAGGCCCACCCCGAAAACGTCGACACGATGAAAAGCCTCCCCCGAGGGTTGCCGCGCGGAAAGGGCGGGGAAGTGATCTGCGGGACGTGTCACGATCCGCACGGGACGTCCGGAACGATCCACTTCCTTCGACGCATGTACGTGGAAGCGCTGGAGCGGGGACGGTACGCGAACCCCCACGGCAAGGCGGACTACGCCTCCTGCCAGGGGTGCCACCTCGAAGTGCGGTTGAAGAAGGAGGAGATGCGGGCGAACCTGCGGTACGCGGGGGACGACATGCGGATCTGCCACTCGTGCCACGGCGCGATGGACGCGTGCCACCCGGTCCTGATCACCCTCCCGGACACGATGAAGCCGGGAAAGGATCTGCCCCTGACCCCCGACGGCAAGATCAAGTGCCTCACCTGCCACGACCCGATGGCGGAGGGGAGCGGGGTAGCGGTCCGGCGAAAGGAGAAGGGGGAGCCGGTGAACGCCCTCTGCTTCCGTTGCCACGACAAGGCGGATCTCTCTTCACGCAATCCCCACGCGACGATGTCGGACCGCGAAACGTGCCGCTTCTGCCACGACACGATGACCGACCCGACGAACGAGGAGGCGGGGCGGGTCTCGTTCATCTCGAACACACGGCTGATCTGCCTGCGATGCCACGCCCAGGAGAACCACCCGATGGGCGTGAACCACATGGTGTCTCCGAAGGGGGAGGTGCCGGAACCGTTCAAACTCGACGGGCGCGGGCGCCTCACCTGCACGACGTGTCACAACCCCCACATCGACGCGAAAGGGGGCGACGGGCGGAACCGCCGGTTCGTGATCGCGGGGGAGGGCTCCGCCCTCTGCTCCCGCTGCCACAGGAGATAGCCGGAGCTATTCGTACCGCAGCGCCTCGATGGGATCCATCCGCGACGCCTTGCGCGCCGGGTAGTACCCGAAGAAGACGCCGACCGCGGCGGAGAAGCCGAAGGCGAGAAACACCGCGGCCGGGGAGATGACGGTGGTCCAGCCGGCGAAGCGCGAGGTGAGGACCGCGCCGCCCGCGCCGAGCAGGATCCCCACGGCGCCCCCGGTGAGGGCCAGCATCACCGCCTCGATCAGGAACTGGGAGAGGATGTCGCGCTCCCGCGCCCCGACCGCCATCCGGATCCCGATCTCCCGCGTCCGCTCCGTCACCGACACCAGCATGATGTTCATGATCCCGATGCCGCCGACCAGCAGCGAGACGGAGGCGATCCCGCCCAGCAGCAGGCTCATGATCCGGGTGGCGGACTCGGCCAGGGCCAGCATCTCCGAGAGGTTCCGCACCGAGAAATCGTCGGTTCCCCCCTGTCCGATCCGGTGGCGCTGGCGCAGCAGTTCGATCACCTGCCGCTCGGCCTCCTTGACGCGGTCGCCGTCGACCGCCTGCGCGATGATGGCGCCCACCGCCCCCACGTGCGCGCTGCCCGACAATTTCTTCTGCAGGGTGGTGATGGGGAGGATCACGACGTCGTCCTGGTCTTGCCCCTGGGGCGACTGCCCCTTCCGGTCGAGGACGCCGACCACCGTGAAGGGGGACCGCTTGATCCGCACGATCTTCCCCACCGGGTCATCGGCGCCGAACAGGTAGTCCGACACCGTCTGGCCGAGCAGGCACACCTTGGACGCCGCTTCCATCTCCTGCGACGTGAAGTTTCTCCCCGACGTCACCTTCCATTCGCGCATGTCGAGGTATTCCGGCGCGGCCCCCTGCAGGATCGTGCTCCAGTTCTGGTTCCCGTAGACGACCGGCCCGCTGGATCGCATCACGGGGGAGGCCGCCCGTACCGGGGAAAGCTCCTTCCCGATCGCCCGCGCGTCTGCCATCGTCAGCGTGGGTGCGCCCCCGAACCCCGAACGCAGGCCGCCCGACGTGGTGCTCCCCGGAAGCACCAGCAGCAGGTTCGATCCGATGGAGGCGATCTGGGCGGAGATCCGCTGGTTCGCTCCCTCGCCGATCGCCACCATGATGATGACCGCCGCCACGCCGATGATCATCCCCAGCATCGTGAGGATCGAGCGCATCTTGTTCGCGCGCAGCGAACGGAAGGCGACCTTTCCCGCGGAATAGAGGTTCATTCCGAGGTCTCCCGCGGCGCCGGCGGGCGATGACGATCCGCCACGGGCCGATCCTCGACGATCCTTCCATCGAGGAACCGGA
>JAMDCN010000077.1 GCA_023489025.1 Deltaproteobacteria bacterium
CGCACGATTCGGTCGTCTTCCGCCGGATCATCGACGAGATGTTCGGGGTGATGTGCGGGTTCAACACGACGAAGCAGCGCCTCACCGTGGTCTTCGACAAGGGGATGAACAGCCCCGAGGCGATTCGTACGATCGACGGCCACACTCGAGTCCACTTCATCACCACCTATTCGCCGCACTTCGTGGAGGAGTTGGCGGGGACGGATCTGAAGCAGTTCGCTCCCCTTGGGAATCAAGGCGAGGAAGAGGACGCCGTGCTGGCGTTCCGTTCTCGGATCCCGTTGTGGGACCAGGAGCGCACCGTGGTGGTGACCCACAACCCGAAGACGGCCCGCAAGAAGCGGTACACGCTGGAGCAGAAGCTCGAATCGGTGCGGCTGACCTTGCTGGAGTACCGTCGCGCCTATCGGGAGAAACAGCCGCACTGGCGCAACCCGGAGGCGATCCGGGAGAGGTACCTGCGGGAATGCGAGCGGTTGCACATCGGCGCGCAATATTACCGGATAGACTTCACCGAAGGCGATTCGTGCGAGATGAGTTTCCGGAAGGATCCGTACCAGGTGGGCAAATCGGAAGCCCTCTTCGGCCGCAACGTGATCGTGACCGACAACCACGACTGGACCACGGAAGAGATCGTGAAGCATTCCCTGGATCGCTACCGGATCGAGAAGCAGTTCCGTGCGAGCAAGTCCGCGGTCAACATCGACGTCAACCCCTTCTACCATTGGACGGACGGAAAGATCCGGTGTCATCTTCTCTGCTGCGTGATCGCGCTCGTCGCGCTGCGGATGATCGAGACGACCGTCAACGCGAACCGTGCGGAGGCGATCAGCGGTCCCACGATCCTCGACCGGATGCGGCAGCTCCACTCGGCGTTGCTGTTGTTCCCGGGGAAGCGAGAGGCAGAGCGCGTGCTGGAGACCCCGGAGAAGACCCAAGCCGAAGTCCTATCGGCCTTCGGCTACCAAATAACGGACGGTGGGGTCTTACAGGGGGCTTGACGCAACATGCCGATATTCAACATCTTTGTGGACCTGACACCGATTATCTCTTAAACTCCTGTTCCGGTGTTCGGAAAGATGCGACGTCCGGTTGTAGGCTCTTCCGAGTTGGTCTTCCACCGCGCGAGCAAGTTGGTATTCCACGATGTCGGTACATTGTGCGAGCACTTCATCGAGAGCAGACTCTGGCGTTGTTGGAGATTGAACCGGCCTCCAAGGAGGGCGAACGAGGTCTGACGGCCCCGGACGCCGGTTCGACTTCTTTGCGATGGTGGAGTCGGGGGGAGTCGACCGGCTCGCGCTACGGCATCCATGCCTTCGCTCCGCCGGCGGCCGCGGCGGCTTCCGCGGCCATCCATGGCCGCTCATCCTCCCTGATCGGTCGGCGCCGCCTTGGGTTCGACTCCCCAGCGACCATAAAATTTTGCCCTCCTTAACCCAGTTCATTCCGGGATGTTGGTGGACACGGTCGCAAAGAATTCGAACCGAGGGGGAGATGCTATTTGAAGTTGCCTTGGTCGACCTCCCTGCGCCGCCGTCCTACCAGAAGATCGCCGAAGAAGCCTTGCACTTGAATCAATTAGGAACAGGGGTATTTACTTGACTCAACCGTCCCCTATGCGTTGTGGTTTGATCAGGGAGTCGAAGGGGGCGGGATCCACCTGCACGGCTTGCTGGGCCAGTCGGTAGAACAACTTGCCCCGGGACGCCGACTTGCGGCGGTTGAATCGAAACACAAATTCGTCCAAGTAGAAGTCGAGGTGTTCGTGGCCAACCGCTCCCTGATGAGTGCCCATCAGCCAACGCTTCAGCAGCGACACCGCGCGATGCACCCTCGGCAACAGGTGTTCGCCATCCGCTTGGCGCCGCTGGACCTGCCGGTCGTGCACGTAACCCTCCAGCCCCCGGTAGGCATTCAGCCCGTCGGTTCGAACCGTACTTCCCGGCTCGATCGCCTGGACGATGAAACCGTGCAAGATCGGCTTGGTCAGATCCGGGATGCGGCTCAGCCGGATTCGTCCGATGCCCGCCCCGTCTTCTTCCGCCGCAACTGCAATCAGCGCTTTCGTTTCCGTCAGCCGACCGATGAGGCCCACCTCCGCACTGCCCCAGTATGTTTCGTCCACCTCGACGACGCCCCGCAACCGGTCGCGTCCCGGGCGTACCATGGCCCGCCGCAGTTTGTGGAGCATGGTCCATGCGGTCTTGTAGCTGCCAAGTCCCAGTGCCCGCTGCAGCCCCAAGGCGCTCACTCCGTTCTTCTGGCTCGCCACATGCCACATGGCCCGGAACCACGTCGTCAGGGGCAAGTGGCTGTCTTGAAAGATGGTGCCCGCGGTGACAGATACTTGATGCCGACAGCCTCGGCACAGCCACAATCCCCGCCCCATAGACCATGCCGTCGTCCCGCCGCAGCGCGGGCAACGGAATCCCTCCGGCCATCGAAGAGTACTCAGGTACTGCCGACATGCACCCGCCTCGGCAAACCGCCGCTCCAGTTCGAGCACCGTGCGCGGGTAATCCTCGTCCATAATCGGGAATACTATGGGTTGCGATAGGTTGAGTCAAGTAAATACCCCTGATTAGGAATGAACCCTAACCGGATTGCCGTCCACCTAAATGTTGACCGCAAGCATGTCGAAAGAGCGCTTCGGTGGATCTCAGGTAAACCAACCTATTGAAGCAAAAGCTCCGTGTCCCCAATTTTGCTCCCCGTGCCCGAGGCCAGGTCGTATGGGCATGAAACAGCATAGTAATACCTCAACGAGTTAATTCGAGAACCGACACCCCCTTGTTCAACCTTTCCCGTTCTGGCCACACATTTTCTCTATGACGCTAACCATATCGTTGATTTTGTATTTTCGAGCCAGCGCAAGAACTTGATCCATGGCGGTCGACTGTCTGCTTCCTTTTATTCGGACGATTTCCCGCGCCTGATAGAATGTCGCGATCACGAGTGACCTGTAATTCTCTTTCATTTTAAAACCCTCAATCGCCTCCCGATACTTCTCTTCACCCAGCGCTATATTTCCTTGTCTATACGCAACTAGGCCAGTAGTTGCCAAATATATTCTTTTTCTCTGGTCGTCAAGCTCGCCGATCTGGATCTTGGAGAGGACATCGGCAGCCTCTTCCACCTTATTGAGCAAGGCAAGTGAGCAAACGTGATTATTGTTTAAAAGAAAACTATTAGGTTCCGCTTTTTTCGCCTCTGTGATTACTCGGATGGCATCTTCTTGGTTATCAAGGAATAGGGATGCAACGAATGAAGCCATGACCGCAGGGCGTGCAGAAAATGGCTGATACCTGAACCATTGAAGAGCAGAACGATACGCCTCATTGAAATTGCCAAGCTTATATGAACGCTGAGCATCTGCCTCGTATGTGGCGAGAACACCGGAGTGCATCTCCAGATCTTTCACGAAACCGCTGACTCTATCGTTTAAGCTTTCGATTTGCGCCAACACATTTTCATTCGGATCAAGAAGAGACTTCATGGCGTGTTTTTTTGCCGATCGAGTGTACCCCTCCCTGCTTTCAAGGGTTGCCAAAGCAACATGTAATTCTGACAGGCTGCGATTGGAAAACATTCCCGATGTCGTTGCTGTATGTGCGATCTTCATGTTGCGTGGCGATTTTTCAAGGAGTTGACTAAGCGCAACCTCCGCGGAAATAACCATCGGATCAACTTTTCGGAGTGGGCTTCTCCGCACACGCCAAATGGCTTCTTCTGGGTCTTCGAAGTGAGCAAAACACCTCGCTGCACTTCTCACAAGAAATCGGTTGGAGGGAGACAGCGCATACGCTGTGCGCATTGCGTTACGCGCCTTTTTTTCAAGCCCTATCAATGCGTATGAGTATGAGAGGTCTGCCCAAGCGATTGCATCATGTGGAAAGGACCGAACATGCCGCTTGAGACGTCCGATGTCACCATGCAAATCTGGTGGAGCAAGTATTGCGTCGAAGCTTTCCCGAGAACGTGTGTCGGGATCCGAGACATACAATGCTGCCATATCCCTCGCTGTGATCGAAACATCCGAGGGGTGATTGACGATATACTGCGCGGCCTCCTGAGCTACCGATTTTTCCCACTCGTTCAGCACTATGCAAGTCCCGACAAGGTCGACAGCGTCGATCGGATGTTTCGTTGATACCCATCTTTTAGATTTCTCTGCAATCTCATCTCTATCCAAAACAATTTCTTCGCGTTTTCGCGCTGGTAAGACATCACCAATAAGGCACGCAGTTGAAAAATGGTTCCATCGTGGGAGAATATTGCGTTTTTTTAAATCAAAGGTTTGGCTAATCATTTTAGATAAAATTCCGCTTTCTTTGCTAATAAATCAAGCCGAGATATATACCTCATAAGACTAAATCGTTGCCACCCCCTCTGCTTCGCAATAGGGTCTCCTCGTTTGCTAGGATCTGGCTCACAAAGCTCCGATGCTATATTTACCAATTCTTGTGTAACTTCTTCGGAGAGCCGATTCGATATGCTCATCGTCAACGAAATAATGCTATTCCTCAAGTCTTCAAGTACTTTTGACATGGCATGATTGTAATACGCCATATCTCGTACCAAATCACTACTCAGCTTAATACCCATCGTCCCCATTTTGCTTGCAATAGCTTGAGTAGCCGAACAATTTAAAAAAAGGAAAAAAAACAAATTTCCTAAAAGGTATAAATCTCCGACAAAACGCTCTTCCATGGATGCCGCAGCTAATTGTTTATAGAACCGATCTGGAGGAGCATATCCAATGTCTCCAGCGATAATATGCTCATCGCGTGGCGATTCAGTTCCATCCAGACTTGCGCACCCTAGATCCGCAAGTTTCGCACCGTCTTTACCAAACAGTAGAACATTACTAGGCTTAACATCTTGATGAGCTATACCGTGCTGGTGCAGTTGCTGAAGTCCAACTGCAGAATGGTGGAGCATTCGCATCCCAAAGGCAAAATCGAATGCCTGGAAAAATCCAACTTCCGGGCGAATATCACCTTCGGCTTGTTCAAAAATGATGTAAGGAACTTTACAGGCAGGGAGTGGCACACCAGGAACTGTGGCAGTTCCATAAGCCAGTGCCTTAACAACGCGAGTTAAACGTTTTTCACCACATTGTTTTAAAATATTCACTTCGAAATTGTAAGCATGAAGCATGGCCTCTAATTCCACCGTAAGATCTGGGTGCTGGAATGCTTCGGAAAAATCTAACGCTTTCAAATAGGCAATATTCCCAGACGAATTCCTTACTCTGTAACCAACAGAAAATCGTCCGCCGGTTGCGGTTGTCTTCGGTGTAATTTTTTCAACGACGGTCCACCCACCTTCAAGTGTCAACGTCTCTAATCGTTCAGCAATTTTCATTCCGGGTCTCCACCGTTGTATTCCTGCGGTGCCTACGGCTGTAAAGGATACGATAGATTCGGTAACGCCTTGGTATTGGCTATCCTCTCCTACTTTCGCGTCTTTTTTTCTTGGAGCTGTTTCCGCAGGTAGGAGACACTTTCTATACTGACACCTGCTTTTTGGCAATGGTTCAGAATGAGGACCTCGATCATATTCGCGATGCTACGATGTTCCATCTCAGCCGCCTTCCGGAGGGCTTCCTTAAATTCCGGGGTAATGCGTAAGTTTAAGTATTCGGTCTTCTCTGCCATATGGAAAACCTCCCTCGTAACACAATGTAACGCATAACGCTTATTTATGTCAAGCGGAAAATGGAGAACGGGGTTTCATGATATGCCCCGTGTAGTGTCAGAATCATTTCTTACCACAGAAATCGAGCTACAACTTCTTTGGTTCGTTAACTAACTCTCAAAAAGACTTTTTACCCAACACCAAAACCTTTGCAGAACTCCGCCATGTTGACGATCAAGGACATCATAATAGGCGCGCCTGCGCTCTTCCTCGTCATGGCGACCTGCGGCGATTTGTTCAGGCGTCCACTTGTCGGCCCATCTAATTTCGCCCTGATATATCCAGTAGTGCGATTGGCAAACTTGCTGCCAGTTCCCCACCGAAGGGCGAAGAGTTGGACCTCTATATGTCTCTTCAAGAACCCACTCAGTCGGCCCCAGCGGTGTCCTGATTTTGGAACCGCATCCACATGCACAAAGGTGTGCTGCAGTACTGAATTCCTCTGAAACATAAAGCACGCCAGACTTCAGTTCCTTTGGCATGTAGTGGACGCGTTGCAACTCAATCTTCATTGATATCCGATTCCCCGACTATCTTGAGATCGCCTACCTCGAAAAGGAGATTGTAATAGGGGATCTCTTCGAAATAGAAGCCGCGTAACTGCTTGAACTTAATGACTGCAAAACATGCATTGAGAGCGTTGAGTTCGCTGATCTGAATGTTTGTCTTGTACAAATCATCCGGGTTGTCTGCGAGCGGCGCCACGCCTTTGTCTCGTACGTTCTGGCCGTGCTCGGGAGAATAGTAGGTTGCACGCAACTGACCGTTGATCGGGCCTCTTTTGCGGTTGAGGCCCATTCCAACATCTATGAATGGGATACCCCTTGAAATTAGCAGATCAAAAATGCCGGCCCGAGACGAGCCCTTATCGACACACACGAAAGCGAAGGTCACACCATCGAGGTCTTCAGTGCACGAGTCATCGAGAAATTTTGCCGTGACAGACAACCCCGTCCGAAAGTTTTCATACCGCGCCCCATAGACCTCCGCCTTCGTCTTGCCAAGTTCAGTCCGTTCAAGTCTCCCCGGTGAGCGAAAGGCGTTGTGTACGTAGAACGCATCGAGGTCGAAAGCCCTAATCTCCCGCACAGGCGTCTTTACGAGGAAATCCAATACATACGCGCCTGTGCCGCCGATACCGATCACGGCAATCACGTCATCCTTGAATTTCGCAGATAGCTCGGTGATTTCCGCTCGACTAGTAAGCGTGTCCTGAAATTTGAAAACAGAGTCGGATTCGATCTCTGTTACAACGCGAAAGGTATAGGGATTGGCTCCACGTAATTCCATCGCTGGGCCAGATATTATGGCGGTATAACTTTCGATTTTTTCAAAGAAATCAATAAATTTGCCGGCAACTTTAGGTTTGTTCGAAAATGAACGCTGCACGACCACGTCGCTACATGCCTTGCCCAATACAAGTTGAGTGGGTCCGCCACCGAGATTGGGGATTGGCGTTCCGTCAAGATTATGCGGAATTGACCCAGCGAAGAAAATCTGATGGTCGGTCTGTGTGACCCGTTCATTATCTTTAAATACGAGCTTCGTGACTATTGCGCCGGTCTGCAATTGCCGGTGATCGTCTAAATAAGGAATGTCACGTATCACCATGCAATTGCTGTCGAAGGCAACAGCGTAGCCCTTTTCGACCAAACGCCGTATGTCGTCGTTATGACTGACCAGTTTCTGAAACACTGAAGACCATTCCTTCCTTGACTCTTACTGAGGCTCCGGGTGAGAGTACCCCTTCAGGTTTATCGCCGTGGCCTTTCTTGTACTTCACGGAGTATGTGATCTCGGGGTGCTGTGAGTAATTTGGCACCTCCAGGGTGACTAACTCCGCATAGGTGATCATCCCCTTCGGCCACTCGTGTGGAGACCCTTCTACGATAATCGTGACCGTCTTCTTCTCTTCCGACATACCCCGCCCCCCTTTCTAAATTTGAGTATTTCCCTTGCCATGCTTTCCCCAACCCACTCGACGCCTGCTCCGGTAATCTGTCTTGGAGCCTTGTACGATGTTTCGTGTGGAACCTTTTATCCTCGATGTAATCATGTCACGCCTTGAGCCGAACTTTTCGTTCCTTGTACAGTCGCCAGATCTGTTCTTCACACCGCTTTGGATACTTGAGGATGGTCTTGCCCCAGAAGGTCAGGACTGCCCATCCCTGAGCCTGCAACTCGTTTCGCTTCATGGCATCGGAGGCGAGCTTGTCCTTCCCGGCGTGATAGGCGAAACCGTCGCAGTAGATAGCGATCTTTTCTTCTTCGTATGCAAAATCAGCGATGGTAATGGTCACGCCATCTTTCTCGAAAGTTTTCTGGGGCACAGGTTCCGGCAATCTCCCACTCTCCCTGATGGCTTGGAATAAAGCCTTCTCGATGACCGTCCCGGAAGTCGGTTCACACTCCTTCTCTCCGATCCAGCGCTCGGACAACTTCATCCCATCGTACCTTCTCGATGCAATGGGCTCGCCGATCAATTCTCCGCTCGCGAACTGGAACAGAGCATCCCGGATGATGTTCTTGTCCAAGTTGCGATGGAAGGGTTGGTTCCTGTAGCTCTTCAAACACCGATAACACGCCTTGTCGCACTCGTGATTGAACAGCCTTTGCTCCGCCAAATTGGCCCATTCCGGCATCTTCCTGGCGAGAACCTTCAAATAACCAGCGCCGCCCGGGGTGGTTTCGTAGAAGACGATCTCCATGCCTCCGGCCCTCGTCGGGTGGTAGAAGAAGGCGATCTCATCTCCTTCAACTTCAAGCAACTCCCTCGCTCCGGCAATCAGCGATGTACCAAGAGTTCTTACGAAGGATCCGGAATCGTACCCCTTAAGTAAGGATGCCGTCAGGGGCAGAACAAGGGCATCTGCGAAGAACTCATACCCGAGGATGTACGAGGCGACCTGCCCGGAGCACCGGGTCGCATGGTCCTGGTCCCATCGCTGCCCCTGCTTTGCGTTTAGCGACCCGGGACGATGCTTGCCACAACTCTGGCACAGCTCAAAATGTTCCCCCCTGGTCCCATTGAAGGGCCTTTTCCCTTCGTTGGTAACCAGGATCTTGGCATGACGGCAGAACTCGAGATGGGCAAATGGATAGGGATAAACATCGACGCTTAATGCATCGGTCTGGATCAGCCGCTCTCCGCGTTCGAAATAGATCCTCTCGCGGCCTTCCTCGGCCGAGGTGATCTGCGTGTTCTGCTCGGCCTCGAACGATTCGACGAAAGCCACATCGTGAACTTCCGTGATGACGTTCCCGCATTCGGGGCAGGAGTTTCTGACCTCTTCCGAGGCATATCCGCAGGAGGAGCAGAAGCAATAGGGGCGGACACGGCCCGACGCGTCGAGATTACCCTCGGCATCGCCACTGACCACCCTGGTCCTTCCCTCGAAGGATGCCCGGATGCTCTTCAACTTATGTCCATTGGCGTACACCATGTTCCCGGGCGCGAACTCGAAGAGCGCCACCCAGGCAGGCCGCCGCAACGAGCTTAGATCGTTGACCCCTGGTTCCAGGTTGAAAGTATCGGTCGGGAACTGATAGGAGGGCAACAATCCTTCATTGGCGAAATAGTTGAGCACATAAGCGGTCCTCTTGTCGCTGGTCAGCTCCCGATACGCCCGGGAACGGGCCTGGGCCTTCTGTATGGCTCTGCGGTCGGCAGTGATTCTCCGATAGTGGACGAACTCTTCAAACACCCGTTGGATCTGGACAAACCAGTTGTCGAGGATCCGTCTGATTTCACCGGGCATGCCCTTTATGATCTTGCCAATGGCAGTGATCTGCTCGTTGTCGCAGGGGCCGAAGGCTCCACAAGCCCCGCCGATCAGTTCCTCGGACCGTAAACCGATTTCCGCAAAGAGAGGATCTACAAGGTTCAATCGAAGTTCCCGTGGATTATCGATGTCCGTGATGAAATCCCTCATGAGATCCGGAATCGTGCTGACCACGTTTTCCAGCACAAGGGACCGGACATGCCGCGCCAAGATCATGCTGTTGTCGAGGCGAACCGTCGGCGGAAAGAAATTTCCCCGCACGAGCCACGGAGGATCCTCGAAACAATGCCTGTCGTGAGGCCCCATACCACAGAACGTCGAAATGAATCCGATCCGCAGCCTGCGCCCGGCACGGCCGGCTCGCTGGATATAATTTGCCGGGGTCGGTGGGCAATTTCTCAACAGGACGGTCAGGAGCGGCCCGATATCGACACCCAATTCAAGGGTTGGGCTGCACACGAGGGCGTCGATTTTCCCGTTCTTGAAATCCTTCTCTCGCTCCGCCCTCTGATCCTGGCCAATCTGCGCGGTATGCTCTGCCGCGATCAATCTTTTCGGGGCTTCCCGGGTATACAACCGGACGTAGTACTGTTCCGGATCGGCTCCCTGAGGCAACAGATCGATCCCGGTCCCGGTGCACCGGTGGCTGTAGCAGGCATTCCCTTTATTCGGACGCCAGACGTGGCACTTCCGGCACCGATAACCGGTCTTCGCGGGAACCAGCCGCAGAACTCGCGCCGCAACCTGCATCGGCTTTCCCGTTCCAATGGCATTGCGAACACGTGGAGGAAGATGCGCTGGTGTAACCAGGATCTCGTTCTTGAGCAGCAACCGGACCACCGATCGGATCCATGCATCCTGGGCGCTTTCAGCGAGCCCCTCTCGCGCCAGCAGGCGTGGTATGACCGCCGCCCCTCCCTGCGTGGTGTCGCGGGTCACTGCCTGGAATTTGTATCCGCCGATCCCTGCCCTTGCTGCCTCGTTCCGGTCCATCATGAAAAAGATAGGACGTCGCTCATGTTCGGGAATGGACAGAGAATAGGGTTCCACCTGGAGCATGGCCCACTTGTCTTGCGCGGGATCGATGTACTCCTGAAAGAAGGGGAAATCCACCGCCCGCGCCCTGCGCATCCGATCCAATATTCCTCGTACCAATACGAGGCCACGCTGCACGTCAATGGCTGAGCTACGGCAGACCTCTTGAAATTCCGGATCTTCCCGGAGTTCTTCGAGGAATTCGTACCTGACCTCCACCAGAGCAAGATTTTCCAAAGAAACGCGTTGATGTGTCGATCGGCAAAACTCCCCCCCAGCCTCGAAAAGCAGAGCATGAATCCAAAGATCCCTCTCCTTATCCGTCAATCTCTTGCGCGCAAGCCCAAGGTCCTGCAATTTGTTCAGGATCTTGTGAGGAACCTCGTCAAATGAAAGACCGTCGGTCCCGGCTCCCCGAACGAGACTCTCGATGATATGACGGATGACGAAGATACGCTGGCGGTCCTTCATATACCCCGCCTGATGCGCCGCCTCCTGCCGGTTGTCGGAGAAGATCAGGAGTTTTCGGTCGTCTCCGTCGAGCTTGTCCAGGTGGTGTGACGCCAACAACGAAGTCGAAGAGGCGGCGCCTGTCCGCAAGAGCGACAGGATATCGCCGCCCCTTGTATAGGTACTGTTGCAAACAGGACAAGTAGTTCCCCTGCCGCGGAGCACTTTCTGTACGGTCAAGCTATCCGTGGAGCCGCAACTGGGGTTCTCGCATCTGCCCACGGGTTCCTCGTGGACCATCCCGCATGCGTGGCACACTGTGCGGTCGAGCAGCCGTTGGCGCGCCGCCGTGGTACGCCGCTTCGATGTTCTCGTCGAAAGGGTATCTCCCTCGCCCTCCTCATCCTCGTTTTCATCCCCCATCTCGGCGTGGACCATCGGCGTGACATAGCCGGTGGAGTCGTCGCTACCGAAAGCATCATTGGCGACAGGTGGCATCCCGGGCTCGTTGAGGAACCGGATTTTAACGAAGTCCTGGCCACAGGTCCGGCACAAGGCCGCCGGCCGGACTGCGCTCTCGCAACGCGGGCAAGATTCGGAGCCGTCCTTCACCAAAAGACGACATCCCGGATTCATGCAGATACCAACATCGTAGACCCCGTGGAAAAAGGTGTGCAGTTTGGGCCTTAAGACCGGTGGGTCCTCGTCGGTACCGATGCTCCCGACCAGGAGATAGGCTTCGAGCAGGGTTGTGAGGTTGGTTTTTCCCAGCGCTTTCGCTGCCGGGATACGTTCCATTATGAAATCGCCGATCTCCTCCAGGGAGCGGGGGACTTCACAAGCTTCCGATACCGCCTCGACCAGCCGGTTGCCGAGAAGCATCGCCGCAACGTTGGTCGGTACGGACCCTCCTTCCACAAGCTCCTTGCCCGTGATGCGGCAGGCGAGATCGAGTACCTTCCGGGAATCTTCGACCGGAAAATCGGCGAGAACTTCCGGTTCGACCCTGACGAAAGGCGGGGTATACGGAAAATCCGGGACCTTCCGGGGAGCAGCGGTTTCCCCAACGATGCCTGTCTCTTCGAAAGGCTCGCCGAACAGATTGCCGACGAACTTCACCAGGGCTTTGTCGCCCCCGGCACCCTCCGAGACCGTTGCCGAGGTACCCAAACACCGCAAGCGGCCTACCGGAAGACCGCACCGGGACTTCAACCGGCGGATGAGGTAAGCGATTTCCGTCGCAAGAGCCCCCCGGTAACTATGGATCTCGTCGAGAACAAGGTAGTTAAGGGATTCTCCGAACAGGGACCGATCCGCCTTACGGATCAGCATGAACTCCAGTTCCTTGTAGTTCGTCAAGATGATGTCGGGAGGGGTTTCCCGGATCTTCGATCTGAGGACGATTTCATTGCCTTCCACGGGCGTCCCGAGCGTTGTCGCCACGGTTTCACTCTCTCCCGTGTAGAGGGCGAAAGTTAGCGGAACACCACTCCCCCCGACAAGATCGCGGAGCCGGACCAACTGATCGTTGGCCAAGGCGTTCATCGGGTAGAGAAGGATCGCCTTGGTGCCTTCGACTCCCTGCTCGCGCAGCTTGAGCACGCCACCGAGCATGGGGAGAAGAAATGCTTCGGTCTTTCCACTTCCGGTCCCCGTTTTGATGATGCAGTTGCGTCCTTCCTCGGAAAGACGCATCGCTTCTTCCTGGTGGCTGTAGAGTGAAGCGTTGCCGAACTTCCAGTCGAGACGGTTCAGGTCGGGATGTCCTAATCCGTCTGCAATAAGTTCCTTCAGGGTCTTTCCGCGAGCGTAGTCCCGGGCCAACGTGACATAGGGCCCTTTGACAATGACTCCCGACTCGTTGACATGGTTTTCGAACTGCTCCCGCAACCGGGGATCCGCAAGCCGATAGGTGCTCCGGAGGAATCTCCGGTACTCTTCGGTCAGGTGTTGTACGCAACTGAGCGCCGGGCTGCTCATAACCCCTCCAGCCTGCATGCGGTCCGGACGTCGGAGAGCCATTTCTTTGTGTAATGCCACGGCAGAGGGAGGCGCTTTCTGCCAACCGCTTCCGCCATCTCCTCCAGTGAAACGAAGCGATCGAGGAGGCCCATCTTCGCTCCTACCCTCACACAAGCCCTATCCTGCGACGAGATAAAAAAGATCCCGCTGACGTTTGTCGCGTAGGCAAGAAGTTCTTTCTCCCCGTCATGGAGAATCTGCAGTTTCCCTTCACTGGAAAGGACAGCCGCTGTCATCGTGGCGTCATCCACCTGACAAATGGTCATCTCCATCCTTAATCGGCCGGTATCGATTTCCAGGCGTTCTCCCGCAACAAGATTTCCGGTGTCGATCTCCTCGATGCACTTTTCGACAGTGGCAAAGCGAAACCCGTTCACGAGAGGCTCCCAAACTCCTTGCCTGTGGGCTTCGATGATTGCCGTTGTGTCCAGCAATACTTTTTCACCGGGCCGGATCATTTTCTGTAACCGGTCCCTCTCCGACCTCCGACAGGTGGTAACCGTCCAACAGATTCCGTAACCCATCTGTGGACATATCCAGAATGCTTGCGGCCCGTCTTTCCGATATGTTCCCCTTAGCCAGAGCCTTCTTGATCGCCTCCATGAATTTTCTGGAGTACAGGCTGGGAAGATTGTTTTCCTCAGGTGTCCGACCGTTCCAGGTCAGCCGGTTTTCAACGATTGAAAGGCGATCCCGGGTCGACAGAAGTTCGAGGTTTCTCAACCAGAAATAGAGCGCTCTCGCGGTCACCCCAAATCCGTCCGCTGTCTGATTGATCCAGTCGTGAATGTCTTCATTCTCGCCCCGCCCCTTCCAGCGATCCTCCACGACCCGCCGAGGCATCAATAGAGCTGCCGCGAAATTGTTGGCCAGCTGCTCGACCCTCTTGGCCTTCGTTTTAGACGGGCTATCCGTATCCACCCACTCGGGCTGCATGTTCTGCCAGGTCAGGATGTGGAAGAGTTCGTGGGCGAAGTCGAACGCCCTCCGTCCGTCTGGCTCTCTGCGGTTGATGAGAATAGTGTTGAACTCCGGCAGGTGGCATGCCGCCCCGGAGATAGATACCCCCCCCTGGACATCCACGAAGAGGACAAGGATATCCAGTCTTTCTTCGGCGATCCCGGGCAAGGTCGTCGCGGGGGTTTCCCCAAGGTTCCAATTTTGGTGGAGCCGATCCGCCGCATCCCAAGCGTCTTCATAGGAGCTCCGCTCGGAAAGCCCGAGTTGGGCGACCAGCGGATTGAACAACTCGCCGAGCTCGGCTCTCAAGGCCCGGTACATTGCGATCCATCCGCCAGCCTTCTCCTCGAAGTCGTTTAGAACTTCCGGTTCCGCCTGCGCCCGCCAGCTAAAAGCCCCCTCACCAACAAGTCGGAATGGATCGGTGAAGTACTCCAAGTCCCTGAGCAGGAGCTTCATCAAGGAAAGCAGTTCTGCCGTGGAGACTTTCCTCGTTCCGTTTTCGATGGCGGACAGGGTCTGCCTGTCTTTGAATCCCAGTCGTTCGGAAAGCTCCTTCTGGTTCAGTGCAATACTCTCTCGCGCCGCCTTGATCCGCTCACCGACCATCCGGTTAAAATCTTTGCGAGTTTCAGCGGTCATGTTTCGCCTCTCTTCCAACGGGTATACTCACTATTAAGCACGTTAATCTTGCAAAACATAATACGCAACAATATACTTCTTGTCAACAAAAACAATTTCCATTGTAACGCCATGAAATAAAAGGGAATTATCGTTCTGAGGTATTCTGACTATCGAAACCAGGAATCTGCTACTTGCTGACCAACCTTACGACCCAGCTTTCCACTTCTTCACCTCCCCCTGCAGGAAGGCAAAGAAAGCGGGCCGTTTGCGGGCGAAGACGGGGAAGGTGGACAGTACATACTCGAACTCCGTTGCCGTCAGGCCATAGGCCTCCGCTACTGACCGATTCAGAGTCCAAACGGTAGACCATGCCGCAGGCCAATCCCCGATATGCTGAAGTTCTCCTGGAATTGAAACTTGATCCGCAAGTGCGATCAAGGGGTCAATGCTTTTCGGGAAGGGCACAGCAACCCGGCTGACATGTGTAAAGTTCAACGTGCTCGAAACACGAAATCGCAATGCGAAGTCAAAAGTAAACGAGTTCATAACGGAAACTTCTGCCGCCGGGGACAAGACGTCAGATCTGATAATCGGTAATTTGTTGTTGGCGCAGGACCGCTCCGGCAGAACAGCCGCGATCATTGTCCTGAGATCAGTATTTCGAGCGATGTCGCGAAACACCAGTTTTCTGCCGGGATCAGGAGGACGACCAATCTTGGATTCGGCTTTCTCAATGTTAATCCAGCGGTCGACAGGCTTGATGTCCACAAGGAACTGCTCGATATGCTTCCCCTCGTAAAGCGGCCAGAAGCCTTTTTCCGCCATAGCGGCGCGGACCTCGGCGAAGGGAGTCGACGTATCGGCGGGCCAGTTAAGACCGCAGACTCCTCGGGGTGTCCAAAGCCGCCCATCGGGCCTGGTCCAGAGGTCGCGGTCATTCGTCATATCAAACTCTCTGTAGAATTTCGCGTTCCACGTTCCCACCCCCTGATCCCCCAGGAGCGGGCGGGGTTCCATTCCCGGCAGGAGACCGTACATCTTAAGGACGATCTCCCGGTCACGCTCCGAGCGGTATTCAAGGAAGGCAAGAGTCCCGGGGGATAGCCTCTCTAATTCGTCCTTCCGGATCATGACCGTCCACGGTTTCGGGTCGTCGTTCGACAATTCTTCGATTTCGTGGCGCATGAAGGCAGAGGGGAAGCCGTCCATGGAAGGGGTCAGACCTTCTCCTGCACCATCAACGACCTTTTCGAGGACCAGACAGACGAACTTGAAGCTCGAATGGATGTTGAAGATCTTCTTCCGGTTCTCGAACCCGTAGAAGTTGAGAACCCGGCATTCATACAGAACGAGGTGCCGAAGGCCCGTGCACCCTTCGTTGTTGTAGAAGGCGCTCGGCACGAGATATCCGAGATGGCCACCAGCCTTAAGGATTTTGTGGCCCCGATCCATAAAATACTTGAAGAGGTCCGGATCGCCCCCGGTGGATTTTCCGTCCACCTCCCAATCAACGTACCGGTAGTCTCCCCCCCTCTTCAGGCAGGCAGCCGTTATCTTCTTGTTGCGGGCATACTCCTCGAAGGAAGACGCGAGCGTGAGGTCAGCGGCGTTAAGTTCCCGGATACGGGTGTCAAGTTCTCCACCGGCATACGCCCGGATGAGGACATCCGCACTGCTGTAAAATTCCTTGCGGTCCGGCTTGACCTTGTCCCAAGGCGGGTTCCCGATAACCGCATCGAATCCTTTGTGTTCCCCGCGAAAGATCTCGGGGAACTCCAGCTCCCAATGAAAGAACTGCTCCCGGGTTCTTACCTCCAGGAACTTCGGCCACCACGATTGTCTTTCACAATAACTTCGAAGGTCCGCCGCCTGGAGGACGGCGTCCCACATGGACCAGATCTCCGGGATGAAGGCGGCGGCGTTCCGCAGGTCGAAGAGAAGCCGGGCGTGGGCGATGCACACCTCGGCGCGCCGCAGCCGATCCGCCTTATATTCGTACTCACCAGGAGTGTCGCGGCGTACCTCCCGGGGCAAGTTCGCGTCGATGAGATGCCGCTCGTCAAGGGCCGTGGCAATTTCGATATCGATGTTACCCTCGAAGAGGCCCCGTTGTCCCCGATAGACCGGGGACGACGGGTGAGCGGGTTCGTGGAGTCTCTCCAGCCAAGTCCCCAGAAGAGAGTTGCCGCATCGGATATGGTGGTCGAAGAAAGAAAGGGGGCGGTCTCCCGCCAGAGATTCGATCCAGAGGGCGACCTGGGCCAGTTGGACAGCCATGGGGTTGAGGTCCACGCCGTAGAGACACCGTTCGACGATGCGCCGTTTGCACCAAGCTTCCCCGTCCCTTTCCCACTCGGCACGGACTGCTTCGCATAGATTTCTTCCCGGATGAAAGTCAGGCGGCGGGTCTTGGCCTTGTTCGGACCGGTACGCTTCGAACAGCTTCCTCCCAAGGTACCGCGCGGCGCCCACGAGGAAATGGGCCGATCCACAGGCAGGGTCGATGACACGCAACGCCTCGATCTCGGCGGAGCCCTTTCCGGCAACGAGACCTTCGAGGGCTTTCCGTACCAGGAATTCGACGATCTCTTCGCGGGTATAGAACGACCCGCTCGATTTTCTCGCCCCGCCCGGGACAAAGTGGAATTGACCGGGCGAAAGCCTCCGGATCAGACGCGCCCGAGCTCCCTTCTTGAGTCCTTTCTCCTCTTCTCCCTCCTCTTCGGCGTTGGCCTCCTCCTCGTTTTCCTCTTCCTCTTCTTCGTCCCCCTCGTCCTCGACCAAGGCAGGATGTAGCCGCCCGGCCACCGTTCCTGCGACGATTCCCTCGGGTCCGCAGAGAGAAAGTTCTTTCTGAGCGCAAAGCCGAACCACCTCTTCCGGAGGCAGGATGAAATCCCTTCCCTGCACCCGGAGCTCGATCATTTCTTCTTCCGCCACCCTCGGCTCGTATTCCAACAATCCTTCATAGACTGCACCGAGATGCTCGATAGCCAACTCCCGGAAAGAGACTCGCTCCCGCCCTACCCCTCGCCGTGGGCGGGTCGTCCCCAGGTTGAGCAGTAGCTCCGCAACAATCGAGTCTGGGAGCCTTACGGTCGCAAGGAAAGATCCTTCCCGCGTGGTTTCGCTGAACAAGGTCCCACCTCGCGGGGGGATGTTCGAAAGTCCCGGCAGTGCCGGCAGACCCTGGTCGTAGATCCTGAAGAGAGCGAGCAGCTGCTCCCAATGGCCGAAGCGGTTCCCAGGGATCTCCCGCCGCCTCGTCTTCATGAGCCGTCCGACAAGGCGGTCCAGGGAGTAACTCTCAAGGTAGAACCCGTGCGTTTGCAAACGCTCATCCCGGCTCTCCGCGTAAAAGATGAACAGAAGCCGGTAGAGGGCTTGGAGGGCGGCATCCCTCAAGGTCAAGAGCGCAGGTTCCGGAGCAAAACGGTCGAGTCGTTCCCGAACGTCGGTCAAGAATGCCTGAATCAACAACTCCGCGGAACGGAACACCGCATCCTTTAGGTCCTCGGACACCTTTGCGCTATGTTTCCTCGATTCCTCCCCCAATAGGTCGATCGCGCATGTCCCATCCGGACCAGGAGTGAAGATCTCCGCACAAAGGATCTGGTATGCAAGCGCCAGAGAATCCAGGTCCTCGGATTCAGCCGCTGTCGCGAGAGAGAGATCGAAGAATGCGTTCTTCGTACCCTCCCCGGGTCTTCGAACCAGCCGCAAGACATCGGGAGTGAGGATGAATCCGTAACGAAGACCATGTTCCGTAAGCGCCCTGTCGATGCATCCCCTCGTCGAACGGGCTTCCAGTTCCTCCTGGTCGGGGAGAAGCAGGGCGGCCGCGAGAGTCTTCCGCGAGTCTCCCGGATTGTCCGCCCGTACGAGCATGCGGATCTGAGGATCGCCGCCATCCTCCGTTATCCCGTAACCGAAGAGGTCCCCGAGGATCGGGCGGGCGTACCGTTCCCGGAAATCCGCTGCGGGAAGAGGCTCTGCCACGTCGACCCTCTGATGGAGTTGGGCAAGCCTCCGCAATAGCCTTTGGGCCTGTGACGAGGTCAGACGCGGGCCCTGGACCTTGCGACGAGTCCCAAGAATAGATCCGAGCCAGTAATCGGAGAAGAACCCGCGGCCGTTACGGATGGAAGAGAGCAACACTTACTTGTTCCCGGGAAAAACAAAGAGAACGCCAAGGGGCTGCGGAGGGGATGGAGCTACAGGACGCTCAAACACTTCGATCTCCTCCAGGCGCCTACGGTGATGGGTCTCCACCGCCGCCCGCTTCGCCTTGAAACCGCCGACGTCCCGCGCCTCGAACAGTTGGATCTGCCGGAAACGATCTTCCGCAGCTTTGGCCACTCGCTCTTCCCGCCCGATCTCTGCCAAGCGGTCAACCCGGTACCTTTCGGCATCCTCTCGCAGGAACGCCGCCAACTTCCGGCGGGTTTCGGTTCTCTCACGGATTTGTTTATTCTGGTCCTCGACAGCCCTCCGTTCCGCGACCTCCTGGAGAGACATGAACCCCTTGCCGAAGAATTCATCCAATTCCGTCCAGGACACCTCCCCGGGGGGAGTCCCGGAATCCATAGCGCAGGCAATGGAATCTTCACCGAGAACTCTCCCGCGAGCGTCAATAGCGATGGGCAATAGAGCAAGGTGATGCCCATCTTCGCGGAGGGAGTATGTAAATACGGCATAAGGCGTCCGGGCGTCGGGATGACGCCGCGCCGCGATCCTCCTGGCGGTGGAGGTCGGGGAAACTATGGCGGTCAACCTCCGATGCGCCGATTCGACGATCGCCTGGAAGAGGGGGTGCAGCCTCGTAAGGAATCCCACATCCTGGGGCGGATACGCTACTGCCACCGACCGCAGCATCGTGAGACAGTCATAGCCGTTTTCGACACCAGGCCCCTTCAAATCCCGCGGGGTCGTAAGCGTATGGGTGCGAGGTATGGCTGAAGGGGTGAGGAAACCTGCCAGTCGTTCGCGAATAAACGCCTCGAACTCCGTATCATCGCCGACAAGGGGATCCGCAGAGCATGAAGAATCCACGACGTTCCCATCCCCCTCGAAGCCGGATGCGGACAGGATCGGGGCCATCTCCCTGACGAAATCATCCCTTCTCTCCTCAATCACGCGAAAAAGGGTCGTTTCGTTTTCACGGCTGTCCGCCCCGGCATCTATCCCGGTGAGCGCCTCTTCGATACAGGCCGTCGAGATGATGCCGATGATGTCCGGCGTGGACACCCGGTCCTCCTGCATCCTGACGATACGCCCGACGAGCTTGTCGAGCACCCGGTCCTCGGGAGAGTCCGGGTAGAAGAGATATCGGATGATCGGCCGGCGCGTCTGGCCGTGACGGTCGATTCGACCGTTACGCTGTTCCATCCTGTTGGGGTTCCAAGGCAGTTCCACGTGGTATAGCCTGCGGCAGTGCAGATGAAGGTTGAGGCCTTCACTCGCGGCATCTGTCGCCAACATCACGCGCACCCCTGGTTTGGAGAACGCCGCCATCCTCTCCAGGCGCTGCTTTCTGGACAATCCTCCTGTGAGTTCCACAAAGCGGAATTGCGGGTCGGGGTCCGCCTGAAACGCTTCCCGGATGGCCTTCAGAGTGTCCCGATACTCGGTGAAGACGATCGCCTTTTCCTCTTCGATTGCGATGACGTCGGCCTTGAGATCGGCGACAAGGGCTGTGATTTTTGGATCGGGATGGCCCTCCAGTCGTTCGAGAAGTCCAGCAATCTCCTTCAATTGCCTCTTCTCCGCAGATCTTTGTCTCGCCTCTTTCGGAATCGAGGAGCGGACGATCCTGGTCTGGATACGTTCGAGGGTGGCGTCTCCCAAGGGGAGGTCGCCTTGGAGCTCCCGAAGCTCGGAACGTGGCGGCGGTTCGTCAGACGGTTGACGGCTTCCCAAGGCGTCGAGGCGATTGCGGACGGTTTGCTCAAGCGCCGTCCGACACGAGAGCATCCGCTTCTTAATAATCTGCATGGCGAAACCAACGAGTTCGCTCCCCTCGGTTCCTTCGGCGGCCTTCGCCGTCTTCGCGCAGTAGGACGATACTTTCCTGAAGATCTCCTTCTCAATGTCGGATAGATTCTCCACTCTGATCTGCCGAATCGGTTCCCGCGGTTGGAACGCCGGAACCCGTGCGCCGTTCTCATCCGTCTTGTAGACCTGTGATTTAAGCCGGCGGATCATGGCCCGGGAGACCCGGCGCCGAATGATCTCTGTATCCCCCTCGAACGTGGCGTCGGTGGGTTCCACGATTTCAATCAGCGAACGGAAACTGTGGCGGTAACCATTGTGGGGCGTGGCGGTCAGCAGGATCAGTGCCCAACCAGCATCTCGAAGCTTTCGTCCGAGCCGGGCCCGAGCTGTGGTGTACGGATTGCGAGGGGTCCCGGATTCGGCCAGGTAATGCGCCTCGTCAACCACGACGGCATCCCAGGGCGTCTCCAGAGCATTGACCATGACTTCCCGTTTTTTCAGGTACTCCACGGAGGTTATGACTCGATCGAGGAATGCCCAGGGCTTCACACCTTCCGACAGGCTTGTCTGTGCCCGTTCAAGTGAGGAGGCGTTCTCGATGGCGTGGAATTCGAGGCCGAACTTTTCGAACATCTCGTCTTGCCATTGCGGGATGAGTCCGGGTGGGACCACAAGAAGGATTCTCTTCCCTCTCCCGCGTGCGATGAGTTCCTGGAGGCAGATCCCCGCCTCGATCGTCTTTCCCAGCCCCACATCGTCTGCGATGAGAAGACAGGGGCGTGGGAGATTCAGCATCCTTTCGATCGGAGCGAATTGATACGGCTCCGGTGAGATCCTTCCGGAGGAAATGGCTTCGAAACCGCTGTTTCCGCGGGGAGAACAGAGCTTCAGGGCTTTGTGGTCCAGATACCAAGGGGTCCAGGGAGAGAGAGCTTCTTTGACAAAAACCGGAGCGGGATTGGGTAGATGTTCGACTTTTTCCGGAGGGGCAAGAACCTTGAGGGTTTCTGCACTTTCCGGGTCGAGCAGCGTCAGGAACTGCCGCCCATCATCAGTGTTCACGGCCGACTGAATACGCCAGACTCTGTCACGGACGAGAACTCGGCTCACGGAAATTCCGCCGTTATCGCTTTTCCAACAGTCGAAAATTCCGCTTCAAGAGATGACATATACCGAGAATACATCCTCCGCTCACAACGATCACATACAATAATACAAACAGGACCCGGAGCTCCAATACCCCTACAGGGAGAGATCGGAAACGGACTCCACAATGGAGCTGGGAACAGCCACTAGGCCCTCATCCTCGTAGAACACATACGCAGCAATCTTCTTCGTTACTTTACTGTAGATCAAGGATATCGGATTCTTCGTCGGTGAATGCTCGAATGCAGCCATTGTCCTCATGGCCTCAACATCGGTGGAGCTGTATCGTACGGAGCACCCGATGTGACTATGCCAGTCCCCCACATAATCGAGAAATCCCCCAGACTGTCTGCGTATCTTGTCACAGAATTTCTGGGCACCCGCACCGCTGATCGTCACACTGAACAACCTGCGGATCGCATTCTCCCCGGGGCCGTTGGCGTTCGTGACAACGACGACATTGTCGTCGGACATGTAACCGACCAGCGGCCCTCCCGTCTCCTTGGATAGATACTTACTCGCCTCAATGTGGATAAAGCTCACGGCAGAGTTGAGGATGAACACACGGCGGCAGACCATCAACCGCACCAGGAACAGTCCTTTCTCTTCGCAACGGGAAGGACCTCGGTCTTGATGATCGGGGTTCCTGCACCCCCTCGACCCGTCCATCGGATGTAGTCTCCCTGGAAATCCTGTCTGCCCGAGACATCGCGGAGTAGGGTCTCGACGGCAAACCATGACGCAAGGTTTGCTACCATTCCCACCTCGTAGGTTGTCCCTGTAAACGTGGGTTGGTTGCACCCGGGAGCAAAGACTCCTTGAGGAGGTTCAGGTTCGGCAGGAGGACGATGGTCGTAATACTGGTTGACCCAGCACATCCAACAGGCAGTTTTCCCGGGTATCGCCCTTACAACTTCGCCTGCCCAAGCACCGTTCGTGAGGCCCACGAATAGCGCAGGGATACCGAGATCGAAGCACAAGATGTTCACATATCTCCCTATGCCGTACACGCCTGTCGCCTCGACGACCAGGTCCATTTTCCCGATGATATTCTGCAACTCCGAATCGAACATGATATGCACGTTCGGATCTCCGAGAATGCGCTTGATCCATCCGGATCCGGCGCGGGTTCCTGGGTTCATGTCGTTCACTCTGTTCAACAAGGCATAACCCTTAGGAAGTCCGAAGCTGCCTACCCCCACCTCGTGACGCACGGCATTCCCCGGATCCATATGCTCAGCATCGATGAGACAAAACTGCTTGACACCCGTAGCCGCCAAGTTAACGGCGATCTTGGATCCCAGGCTCCCGCAGCCGAGGATCATGACTTTTTTATCCGACAAGCCGCCCAGATTCGGAACTCTCGACGTCCTATCCTCGTCGATCATCTGGTAGATCTTTACGATCTTGTGTTCACTGGCACTCGGAATGTAAACCCCGAAGAACTGCAGTTG
The DNA here is from genome assembly GCA_023489025.1 of Deltaproteobacteria bacterium. The sequence continues at coordinate 23,171 of JAMDCN010000077.1, forward strand.
TGTCCTGCTTCTTTCGATGGTCTGGTCCTGGTAGGCAAAGATGGCCCAACTTTTCGGTTTCGTGCCGCCGAACTTTCCCAGCCAATCGAAGAAATCCCTTGGGTTTTTGGGGACAACAGGCGGGCCGGGAAGCATGACCAAGGTGCCCTTGGCGCTACAGGAGCTCCCAACAGGCCATTTCTTATAATAATCGGGGGCGTTGATTACCTTCTCGTCGACGGAGACTTGCACAATGACACCGCGAAGGATTCCCGCGTCCTTCAGGATCTTTTCTTCTTTAAGGAATATTCCGACTGTACCTTTCGTCCACACACCGGCACCCCGGATGCCGTTCGCGATTTCGTTGGGAATCAGCAGGGAACATTCCTGATTGTAGTCAAGTTCCGCTGTAATGGGTTCCGGCGCATCGTCTCCGGGGACGGGGAGGGAGGCGGCGGAGAATTGACGGATCACATCCTCCGCTTCGTTTACGGCGTCGACCCCGTACTTGCGGGCGTCCCACCGGCTCCTTCTCGGTCCGAAGGTGCAAATTTCTCCGGACGAACGATTATGGTGTCTCGGGAGGTAGTTCCCGCGGGTGTCGCTGTAAACGTTCGGTGGGAGGGACGGATACTCGTTCGGGTACTTGACAACCAGAGGGCGAGAAGGGTCTACCGTGGAACACCCTCGGAAGACTATCTTTTTACTGGAGAGGGCTTCGTCGTCGAGGACAAAACCCCGTGCCTCCATGCGTTCCCTTTCCTCCCGGAAGATGTCCGGGAGGCGTTCAAACCATGGCTCATACCCCAATCGGCTCAGCCTTATGCATGTTTCCGGTCTGGCTGGGGAGGCCGGTCATCGCGGTGGTCCTTCGGCTTACCGGACGGGGGACCGGGGGGAACATCGGGGTGCTCGTGCTTTTCGTGATGCTCCTTACTTTGGTCGTGGTGCTTTTCATCCTTCTGCTTTTGCTCGGACATCTCTTCAACCTCCTTTAGTACGTTTGGACATAACTGCGCTTACTACAAAGAACAGAAAACACTATCCAGATAATATAATCACTAAACATTGTATTTTTTTGCCGAACGACGGTCAACCTCTTGCCACCTCTTGCCCTCCTCCTCCCTCTTCCCTCGCATTGTCGACACTCCTTCTTCACCAAAATATTTGTTGACAATAACAAAACTATGATAGACACTGCCTATCATGACCGCTCGAGAGGAATGGACTTTATCTGAAGCGGCACGTTTCCTTGCCGAGCCGCAGCACCGGCTTATCTATCTCTGCGAGAAAGGGGTTGTCGTTCCCGATTTAGGCAATGCAAAAGGTCGTGGAAGCAGCCGCCGATTCTCCGCCCGGAACCTGTTGGAATTCGCCGTGGCGTTGAAGCTCCGGGAACTGACCCTTCCTGTGGACACGGTAGCGGCGATCATCCATGTCCTCCGTGCGGTCGGAACCAAGGTGGCAGATGAAATCAAGGGCTTCGACCTGATTCACAGTCTGCGAGATAAGAATGCCCCCGACCTCCGCATTATCATCAGCGATGGCCGGCTACTCTACTTCTCTCTCGGGGTCGGTGCGGATGACCGCAAACTTTTCGGCGGTCTCGATTTCCATAGTCTGGCGACCAGGAAAATAAAACCAACGATGATCCGCAAAGAAAAGATTGCCGCCAATGAATTCGGCAAGGAGGTAACCCATAAACCGGCGTCCCCTGTTTCGGATTTCGGCGGCCTCGAGGGAAGCAAGCATACACGGATCGAGATCAGCGTGACGCGGATCGCAAAAGACTTGCCATTGGGCGAGTGATTTTTTTTGAATCGAATGATAGTCAGTGTCTATAATTAGGAGTTCACAATGAGAGCAAAAGCGGCGGAACCGGCAAGAAATCCCGACGTTTCCGAACAAGGCTGGAACCCGGCCACCGACCCGGCCGTCCGCGAGCTTCTGGACCACTTGGCGGATGAGTTGGCGAAGGAATATATCCGCCTGATGAAACAGGCGGTCGAAGTCGAAGATTCAAAAATGCTTCTTGGCAAACGCACGTCCGGAGGGAGATTTCAGATATTTCTCAAACAAGAACGCACGGGCGTCGTCCTGAAAGCAAACCGCAACGATGATGTTCCATGGCCGATATTTCGACGTATGGGTACTCATGCCGGCATTATGTGCAACCAGGCGCCGATCCGGATCGAGCGTTACGCCCACGTAGTGGCGCCAGGGGCATGAAATGCTTCTCAGGATATAGACGTAGCGCATTGCTTGCTCCGCCGGCAGTGGTAATGCCAAGCGATGCAAACGGAATGCCAAGGTAAATTCGGTAATTGTCCGCCTTCGCTCAAACGTTGATTCTCGCTCTTTCGTTCGAGCTACGGCGGGACAGCCTTCGCCGGTGGCTGGCTTGCCCAGCCGTAGCTCAAGAGCATAAGGTTGTAATCGCGCTCTTGAGCGAAGGCTGGTGGAGGCGGGGGGAGTCGAACCCCCGTCCGAAGATTCTTTACTCAGGGCCACTACGTGCGTTTCCGGTCATTTGGGTCTCGTCCCCGGGGACCCCGGCCGGCAGGGTTCCCTTTGGACCATCCCGGGAGAAGGCTCGCCCTTCGGCCCCCCGGGAGGAGGCTTCAGGCTATCCCGTGAGAGTGACCTCCTTGCGCCTATACGGGCATTCGGCGGTCGGAGGCAGGCGGCTTAAGCCGCCTGAGCTAACGGATAGTCGTTGGCGACTATTGGTTTCCCGCTTTTTACGAGGTGCAGGGCCTCGGCACGCAACCCACGAGCATCGACATCCCCGTCGAAGCCGTTTCGCCCCCCTTTGTTTTGCATTATATCAGTTTGGCGAACCCTTGGGGTATACGACCCCAAGGGCCCGCCAAACAACCGGAGGAGGGAAATCAGGGCATCGCTGCCCCAACAGTTAGAGCTTCGTAAAGCTGGAAAGGTTCCAGGGATGCAGCGCGGAATCCGGGGGGGGGCAACCTCACCATGGTTACTCCCGGTCGGCGGTCCGTTTCCCCCGGATCCGGGTGGCGCGCTCGATGTCGCGTTGGGCGTCCCGCTCGGCGATGTCGTGCCGCTTGTCGTAGAGCTTCTTCCCGCGGCCCAGACCAACCTCGAGCTTCACCCGCGGCCCCTTGAAGTAGAGCTTCAGCGGGATGACGGACAGTCCCCGCTCCTTGACCTTGCCGAAGAGGTAGTCGATCTCCTTCCGCTTGAGGAGGAGCTTGCGGACCCGCAGCGGGTCGATGACCCGCACGTCGCCGTGGGAGTAGGGCGTGATGTGCATGTTCTCGACGAACGCCTCGTTCCCGCGGAAGGCGGCGAACCCGTCCGCGATGTTGACGCGCCCCTCCCGGATCGATTTCACCTCGTGCCCCTGGAGCGCCAGGCCGCACTCGAAGGTTTCGAGGATCTCGTACTCGTGCCGCGCGCGGCGGTTCGTGGAGACCACCTTCACGGAAGGGCTGTCGGGCTTTTCGGTCTTGCCGGCCATTCCTTCTGCGGATCCTTTCTTTACGCGGCAGCGCCGTGCGCCGACTGCCCTGCGACGACGGTCAACCGCACGTTTGCCCGGCCGGTCTTTTCCAGCAGACCCCTGAAGAATCGGTCGCCGTCCCCGCCGGGGTCGTCGACGATCGCGAAATCGG
>JAMDCN010000032.1 GCA_023489025.1 Deltaproteobacteria bacterium
TCCCCCACAGTCCGTAGATCACGCTGGGGATCGCCGCGAGGAGCTCGGCGAGGAACGACACGGGCGTCTTCATCCAGGGGGGGGCGAACTCGTCGATGAAGATCGCGGCTCCCACGCTCAACGGCACGGCGATGAGGATGGCGAGAAAGGAGGAGACAAGGGTCCCGTAAATGAAGGGCAGCGCCCCGAATTTCTCCAGCACCGGGTCCCATGTCCCGGTGACCAGGAACGCGGCCCCGAACTTCCGCAAGGCGGGGATCGACTCCCGCAGCAGCACCCCGAACAGCAGCACCGCAAGGAAGAGGACCAGGAAGGCGAAGGCCCCCGTGGTTCGTTCGAAGAGGAGGTCCTTGATGTTTCCGCCGGTTTTCCGGGCCATCCCTGGCGTTTCCTCGCGGTTCGTAAAGAAAAGGCGGGGGGGGATCTCCCCCCCCCTCCCCGATCGTGCTACCGGGATCGTACGACAGATCGGCGCCTCCCGGAAGGGGGAGGCCGGTCAGTACAGGGACTTCCCCTTGCAGGTGATCCCCTTCAGTGCATATGCTCGACCTTCTCCACCACGGCCTTCGGCAACGGCGCGTAGTCGAGCGCGGCCTCCATCTTCTGGCCGTCCCGGATCGCCCACTTGAGGAATCGTACCATGGCCTTGCCCCTGGCCTCGTCCTTCTGGTCCTTGTACACGAGGATCCAGGTGAGCCCGGAGATGGGCCACGATCCCTTTCCGGGGGCGTCGACCAGCGAAACCCGGAAATCCCCCGGCATCGACTTCGCCACCCCCGCGGCGGCGGCGGAAGTCGCCTCGAGCGTCGGGGTGACGAAGCGTCCGTCCTTGTTCCGCAGCGACGCCACCTTCATCTTGTTCTGCTTGGCGTACGCGAGCTCGACATACCCGATGGCTCCCGGGGTCTGCTTCACCACGCCGGCGACGCCCTCGTTCCCCTTCCCGCCGATCCCCACCGGCCAGTTGACGGACGGGCCGCGGCCGACCTTCGCCCGCCATTCCGGATTCACCGTCGTCAGGTAGTTCGTGAAGATGTCCGTGGTGCCGGACCCGTCGGAGCGGTGGGCGACCACGATGTCGGCCTTCGGCAGCGTCACGGCCTTGTTCAACTCCGCGATCTTCGGGTCGTTCCAACGGGTGATCTTGCCGAGATAGATCCCGGCGAGGACGTCCGACGTGAGCTTCAGCCCGGCCGGAACGCGGTCGAGGTTGTAGACCGGGACCACCGCCCCGAGCGCCGTCGGGATGTGGAGGATGGCGCCGGGAAGTTTTTTCATGCCCTCTTCCGTCATCGCTGCGTCGGTGGCGCCGAAGTCCACCGTCCCCGCGGTGATCTGCTTGATCCCCCCGCCGGAGCCGATCGACTGGTAGTTGAACCGGACTCCCGGGTTGGCGTTGGAATATTCGTAAAACCACTTCGAGTAGAGCGGATAGGGGAACGTCGCCCCCGCGCCGTTGATCGTCAACGGACCCGCCGCGGACGCGAAGGACACGACGGCGAGGATTGCCACGACCCCTGCCAGGACTCCGCAGATCTTTTTCATTCGTTCGACCCTCCTGTAAGTTGGTTCGCCTTTACGGCTTGAGGGTACCCTACGTTGTGTACATCAAGGGGGGGTGAGGGGTGTGTTAAGTTCGTGTTAAGAAGCGGATGTTCCGGCACGGCGCCAATCCCGATGCATGCGCCGAATGCGGAGAGAACATGAGAAAAAAATCCCCCGGCGGAGGAGGACGCCGGGGGAGGAGGGGGGGCCTTCGACGGTTTTTCCCTCGAGGCCCCTGAGGAAGGGCCGCCTAAGGAGGCTATCCGAAACAACTTGAACATCTTGCATCCCGGCCAAATCTAACCCAAATCCGGGCGCAATATTGTCCAACTTGTTTCGGATAGCCTCCTGACTCCGCGGCCCGGCCTTTCTTCTTCAGAAGTAGAGTTGCCCCTGGATCTGGAAGACGTTCTGCTTGTCGTCGTTGGCGAGGAATCCCTTCGCGTTCTTCTCGAACTCCGTCATCACGTAATTGGCGCTGAGCTTCACGTTGTGCCCCTTGAGGTACCAGTTGATGCCCGCGCTGACCGCCCTTTGCTCCGTGTCCGCCTTGTTCGAGTCCTGTTCGTAGACCTCGTACCGGATGGTGGGTTCCACGTTCACACCCGGGATGAAGTATCCCGCCTGGGCGTACCACCCTTTGGGTTCCTTGTCGGCCTTGGAGGGATCCGTGAACTCCTCTTTCCAGGCGTTGTACTCCACCTGGGCGGTGAAGCTTTCCCAGTGGCCGGACAGGTCGACTCCCCGGAGACTCCGGTCCTCCTCGAAGGGGCTCGACGCGTATTCGATCCCGCCCTGGGCAGCGTAGTTCGCCCCCACGGTAAGGTGCCGACCCTTGCCGAGATGGGCGTCGCTTTGGCTTTTCTCGACCCATCCCGGCGGAGAAAACTGGACCCGGGCGGCGTAGAGAAGACCGGACTTGTGAACCGTCTTGCCGTTCACCGTGCTTCCCGGTTCCCAGCCGTCGCCGCCCGCCAGGGAGTATGCGAGGATTCCTTCCGCGAGCTTTCCGTGGAGGAGGAGGTGCGCCTGGTAATAGTCGTCGAAGAGTTTCTTGGCGTCCTCGGTCGAGAACGGGCGCTCGATGAGGAGCTGTTTCGAAGACGATGTGAGGGAGACTCGAGAGTACGGGAGTTTCGCCTTCCCGAAACGGACGGAGAAGGGATCCGCGATCTTGTAGTCCCCGTAGGCGTAGAGGATCTTCACCTCGTTGCTCGATTTCCCGGGGGCCTTGCTGTTCTTGTCTCCCTCGAAGGTGAGGTTGTACTTCAGGTTCTTCACGATGTGGCCGGTGAGCTCCAGCCGGATCCTCCGCAGGTAGAAGTCCGTCTCGCTCTCATAAGAGGTCGGGGTCGCCTCGTCGCTCTTGATCAAGTCCCCCGCATCGAACCGGGGCTGCAGGCGTATCCGGAGGTTCAGATCCGTGTTTTCCGCCGCCTTGACGGTGACCCCCTTTCCTTCCTTGCCCAGAAGAAACCCTTCGGCGTGGGCGGCGCCGCCCAGGAACAGGACCGCTGCCGCGACCGATCCGACCGTCTGAACGATTTTTCTCCCTGGCTTCATCACTCCTCCTTCTCGTTGGTATTGACCTTAGTCGAACGGTGGAGATCCCCCGTTGACGGGCTCAGAATGTCCGCCCGATGTTACGGGCGTTTAAAGAGGACATTAAGCGCCGGTAAAAATCGACGGGCGGATCTTGGAAGGATGTGGCTTATAAGGGGGTATGAGCGGGGATGGAGAACGGAACAGGCGTTTCGGGTCGCTGACCCGATAGATCTTCCATCTCGACAGCGGGCCGCTGCGCGATGGGGATCAGTCCCCGGATGCCTCGGCAAGACGGGTGACGGTTCCCTTCCCGTCCGTCCTCCAGAGGAACTTCGCCGACCCCTTCGGGACGCCGATATCCACTTCCAGAGCCAACACGGCTCCCTTCCGCAGCGGGAACCCTCCCGGAAGCGCGAGGAGCGTCGCCGCGAGGTCGCCCAGGTCCGGCTCGTGCCCTACGAACGCCGCTTCCCGGGGATTTCCGGCTTCGGCGAGCAGGGAGCGGAGCGCCCGGTGGTCCAAGCCGGGGGAGAGTTCTCTCGCCACGACGACGGGGCCTTCATGCTTCAGGCGCTCCGCGAGGATCTCGGCGGTCTGGACGGCGCGCAGCAGGGGGCTCGTGAAGATGACGTCCGGGGCGGCGCCCGCCTTCCGGACGCGCCGGGCGATCTTGCGGAAGGAATCCCTTCCCTGCGGGGTCAGGTACCGCAAAGCGTCCGGTGCCGTCGCCGACCGCTCGATCGCCTCCGCATGGCGGACGAGGTACAGTTTCATCGGGACGCCGGGAACCGGAGGATGAACCTTGTGCCGACGCCGAGGCGGCTCTCCACGCGGAGGATCCCCCCGTGCGATTCGACGATATGTTTTCGTGATGGAGAGGCCCAGGCCGGTCCCCCCCAGTTCCCTCGACCGCCCCTTGTCGACGCGGTAGAACCGCTCGAATATCCGGGGGAGGTGCTCCGGGGAGATCCCCGGTCCGTCGTCGGCCACCTCGAGGAGGCAGTCGCCGTTCTCGATCCGTCCGGAGAGGGTGACGCGTCCCCCCTCCTTCCCGTACTTCAGGGCGTTGTCGACCAGGTTCGATAGGGCGAGCGCGAGTTTCCGGAGATCCGCCCGGAACGTGCCTCCGCCCGCATCGATGTCCAGCGTCTTCCCTATCCGGTCCGCCTCGCTGCGGTGCAGGTCGGCCACCCGCCCGAGAAGGGCGCCGGGAGAGACTTCCTCCTTTTCCAAGGGAACCGCGCCGGACTCGGCCCGGGACAGTTCGAGGAGGTCGTCGATCAGCCGTTCCATCCGGAGGGCGTTCCCGAGCGCCACGTCGACGAAGGACGATTCCGGCGACGCTCCTTCCCGCATCGCGTCCCGGATCGCCTCGAGGTATCCGCGGATGTTCGTCAGCGGGGTGCGCAGTTCGTGGGATGCGTTGGAGACGAAGTCGCTCTTGACCTGCGACAACCGCCGCTCCTCGGTGACGTCCCGAAGGGTGAGGAGGACGTCCGCGTCCGATTCCCCGAGGTACCGCACCGTCGTCCCGGAACATCGGACCGTGCGGCTTCCCTGGGGCGTCACGATGGAAACGTCCCGCGGCTTCGGTTCTTCCCCCTTGATCCACCCGTCGATGAAGGCGAGGACCTGGGGATGGCGGATCACCTCCGGGTACGGGCGTCCGACGCCCATCGTCTCCGAGGTGCCGGAGATCTTCCCGGCTTCCCGGTTCATCATCCGTACCGACCGATCGGCGGCGATGACGATGACCCCGTCGTCGAGGTTGGCGAGCAGCGTCTCCAGGCGGGCTTTCCCCGCGTCCAGTTGTCCGATCGTGTCGGCAAGGTGCGACGCCATCCGGTTCATCGCGTTCGCCATCTCCTCGAGCTCGTCGCCCGTCCGGACCTGGACGCGCCGGGCGAGATTCCCGGCGCCCATCTCTTTCGCCGCCGCCTGCATCTCCGCCAGGGGACCTGTGACCCTCCGTGCCATGAAAGCGGCGCCCGCGAGGATCAGGAGGAGCGCGAAGAGCCCGGTTCCCCAGATGATCCCGGTGATCTGCCAGAGACGGCGGGTGAGGGTGGCGGCGGGGACCGAGGCGCGGGCCACCCCGACGATCGAGCCGCCGATCACGATCGGGAGGGCCGCGTACCGTTGTTCCTCCCGGACGGTGATGCTTCGCCGCAGGGATAGCCCCTTCATCCCCGACAGCGCGTCGCGGATCTCCGGGCGGAGGGCATGGTTCTCCATCCCGGGGACGCCGTCCGTCCCCACGGCGGAGTCGGCGACCACGGTTCCGTCGGCCAGGACGACCGTGATGCGCGCCCCGATCTTCTTCCCGAGCCGGTCTCCTTCCCGGGCGATCCGCTCCCCCTTCGGCGCGGAGTCCGCCGGCGCGGAGTCCGCGAGCAACGGCCGGAACGTCTCGGCGACGATTCGCGCCCGGGCGAGCAGGCTCTCGTCCGCGTCCGCCATCACGAGACTTCGCACGAGAAAGAAGCCGACGGCGCCGGCGATGAAAAGGGCGATCCCCGCGGTCACGAGGTGCGTGAGGAAAAATTTCGCGGCGATGGAGAAACGGCGGGTCATCCGGCGTCAGCTTTCCCGAAGGAGGCTATCCGAAACAAGTTGGACAATATTGCGCCCGGATTTGGGTTAGATTTGGCCGGGATGATTGAGCCAAACCGCAGGCGTATCTAAAGATACGTCGAGGATTTGGCGATTGAAGACCGGTCAAAGATGGCCCGAAGACGGGATGCAAGATGTTCAAGTTGTTTCGGATAGCCTCCTCAGCTTGTAGCCGACGTCCTTGACCGTCTCGATGGCCTTGACCAGGAAGGGGATCTTCTGGCGAAGTTTCGCGATGTGGACGTCGACCGTGCGGTCGATCACGTGGGTGTCCTCCCCCCAGACTTTCGAGAGGATCGCCTCGCGGGAGAGGACGCGCCCGGAAGAGGAGAGGAGCGCCTGGAGGATGCGGAATTCC
>JAMDCN010000098.1 GCA_023489025.1 Deltaproteobacteria bacterium
AAACGCGCACGGGCTTCTTCAGGAGGGTCGAGAGGTAAGGCTCGAGGTTCTCCCGCGAAAGGTCGGGCATGCCAAGCCTGCCTTATCCGGCGAGAATCTGTTTCAGGTGGTTTACGTCGTGCCGGGCCATCCGGACGGCGAGCTCCTCCAGGGTCAGCCGCCCCGATTCCGGGTGGACGCCGGTGCGCTTCATCTGCTCCTCGCCGAGGGAAGAAAGGAGCGCGACGTTTTCCGCACGCAGCGCGGCGAACCGGGCGGCCAGTTTCCCCGCGTCCTTCTCCCGGTACGGACGCAACCCCCCGATCCACCTCTCCTGGTCGAAGAACGAGAGGTTGGGGTCTTCTTCGCAGATCATCTTCCGGATCCGGAAGGCCATGACGGTTTCGGTGTCCAGCATGTGGGCCAGGACGTCCTTCCGGGACCAGTCTCCCCCCGAGGGGCGGACCGCCAGCCACTTCGGGGACGTGCCCACAGCGGCCTTCCGGAAGAACCCCGGGCTCTTTCGCAAAACGCCGAGAACGTCCCCCTCGTCCAGTTTTTCCTCCAGTGACGCGATCCATGTCGCTCCCGGATTCTTGGCGTCCGCCATCGACGTGCTCCCCTCCGTTCCCCTGTTTTCCACCCGGAGCAGGGTCCGGCTTATCCGAGCGCGGACCGGAATTCCTCGTATTCCCGGACGGCCTTCGACTGGGCCGCCGAGCGGAACCGGTCGATCTCGTCGTAGTGCCCGAGAAGCAGGTTCACCAGCGTTTCGTCCAGTTCGCGGCGTTCGACCATATCGTGGAGCTCCCGGGTCGCGCCTTCCCGCGGCATCGCCTTGCGATAGGGGCGGTCCTCCGTAAGGCTCGTGAAGACATCCGCGACCGCCATGATCCGTGCCCCCAGGGGAAGTTCGTCCTCCGTGTAGCGGAACGGGTATCCGCTCCCGTTCAGCCGCTCCTGGTGCAGCGCTCCCCACGAGGCGATCCCTTCCAGCGCCTCGATGGAGTTCAGGATCTGGTAGGTATAGTAAACGTGGGTCCGCATGACGTTCCATTCCCCCTCCGTCAGTTTCCCCGGTTTTTCCAGGATCTCGGAGGGCACGGCGAGCTTTCCCAGGTCGTGCAGGAACGCGGCGATCTCGAACATCCTGCACTCCCGCGTGGATGGGTCGCCGTGAACTCGCTCTTGAAATCGATGATCCGGCAGATCAGGCGCGAGAGCTCCAGCAGTCCTTCCGTATCGATCTCGGCGAACTGGAATGCGAGGTTCCGGCGCAGGACGGGTTCCATCGCGGAGGAAGCGATCTCGAGCCAGACGTAATCCTTTCCGGCGATCCGCGAAAAGGCATCCACGCAATCGGGAGCGAACAGCTCTCCTCTGCGCCCGGAAATGGTGGCGCAGATGCCCTCGACCTGGCCCAGCACCTCAGGACCTTTCGATATCAGGACGGCCACCCGGTCGGCGAGGTGCAGGATATGGCTTCCCGTGTGCACCGGCTCCCCATTGCAGGTCCTTCCTTCTCCCTGCCTCCATGGAAGATGGTGGTATTTCACCAGGGAAGCCACCCGCGAGAACGGCTTGAAGTTCTCAAGGAGCAGACAGCCGGCGATCGAGTGTTGCGTCGGCCTGGTTTCCTCGAAAGCGAGGAGGTCCAGCCGGTCGTCGAGGGAAAAGGCGCCGATGTCGTGCAAGGCTCCGGCGATGCAGATTTCGCCCCGCTCCCCGGCCGGCAGGGACATTTCCTCTCCGAGCCGAAGCGCCAGATATGCGACCCGGAGACTGTGCTCGGCAACCGCCGGGCTCATCATGTCCAGGGTTTTCGCAAGGGGGGTCACCAGGTCCCAAAGGTTGATGTGGAATTCCTTGCCAAGGTCCATGGGGCTTCTTCCTTCCTCCGCGGTCCGGGCCGGGCCGTTTCACCCGCGGCCGGGCTTGCCGCCGGCGGGACCCTGGGGGACGGGAAAGGGCGTGATGTTCCCCGGGGGCGGGGCGAGCGCGACGATCTTGTTCACGCCTTCCTTTTCCACCTCGTCGATTCGCACCACCGCCTGCAGAGGAATATACGTGCGCTTGACCCCGACGAACTCGGACTTGAGCTTCTCTTCCGAAGGATCGACAAGGAGGCCGCCGCGGCTGCCGAAGATGATGTCCTCGACCTCCACGAAAGCGAAAAGCTCCCCCTGGCTCACCTTGCGAGCGTAAAGCTCGTACAGGTTCCCCTGGCTCTGGAAGAGCACCCTGTAGATCGGCTTCGGTTTCACGGGACCGGCTTCCTCCACTCCGTGGGTACCAATAGATTATCAGGATAACGGGGACGATTGCGTCGGAAATACGTGCGGCCGATGTGGAAACCCCGTCCCCGCGAAACCTCTACCCCTTGGCGGAACGTATGGAAATAAAGGTTTTGCGGCAAAGGGGACATTCGGGCTTGTAACTGCCGGAGCCGAAATCGATGCGCTTCTCCCATTCGCACCCGCAAAGCATGCACGTCAGGCAAAGGATCACGTGACATTTCGACTCAACGCCGTCCGCGGGTTTCTCTCTCTTCATTCTCTCCTCGATCGGGCAGGCGGCCTACCGCTTTCCGGTGAGTGACAGCTGAGCACATGAATGGTTACGGATGGGTTACATTTAGGGGGGCGGTCCCCAAAGGTTACCTCGGGTGGCACCTCCGGCAAAGCTCTTCCGGGGGATTCGCAAGAAGCCGCTCGTGGGGGGACTGATGGGGGAGGTGGCAGGCAAGGCACGAGAGGGACCTCCCGTCCCGCGGCGTATCGGGGGGCAGGGAGGTCATGGGGCCCCCTGTCGCCTCGCCGCGGTGATGGGAATGGGAACGCGGGTGGCATCCGATACAGAGACCGTTTCCCCCGCGAACGAGTTGCTTCGGTGCCGCTCCCGCGTGGGGGTCGTGGCAGGCGGCGCATTGCCCGCTCCTTACCGGCCGGTGGACGCTCCCCCGCATGGGATACGGGTCGTGGCACGCCAGGCACCCCTTGGCGTCCTTCTGGAGCTTGGGGAGCGTGGAACGGTGCGGATCGTGGCAAGACGTGCATTCGCCTTTGGCGACGGGCTCGTGAAGGTACCGCGGTTCCCCTTCCGATGTCTTTTCAAAATCGTCGTGGCAGGCGTAGCATGCCTCCTTCTGGTCCTTCTCCTGCAATTTCCCGTTCTTGAGGAGGTGGCATCCATCGCATCCGTCGTTCAGGGCCGGGTGGAGACGGACCGACCGGAAAACCAGCGGCGGATTCCCTTTCCCTCCGGGAAGGGAGAACCGGTTGGCGGTGGCACCCGGAAGAAAATATACCCTTGCGGCTCGTGGGCCGGCCTTGATGCGGTTGACCCCGGGAGACAGGCGAACGTCGCCCCTCTGGAACGCTTTTCCCTCGAGCGTACCCATCGGCTTCCCGTTGACGGATACGGGGAGCGGCGCGTCTTTCCCCTTTTGAAATGCGAACACCTGGATGCTCGCCTCGGACGATAAGGTCAGGTCGGGGGGGAACAGGAGAATCGACGTGTCCGCGGCGCAGGCCGGATTGCCCACGCAGGCCATTGCGAGGAGGATAAGGGGCCATGAACCGCGAGGGGATGTAAAGGCCATGGATGAACCCGACGATCTCTTGGGGTTCGCCGGTTGTTCCCCGGACAACGAGATAGTACCATGATAGTCAGCCTTCCGCGGGGTTGGCCTGCGAGATCGCAACATCGGGGAGGAGGATGTCATGCGGCCGAATAAGCTTGTATTCGTGGCGTTGCTCGCCGGTTCGATTTTGCTTTTCGGTTTTTCTTCCGTATTTGCCGCAGCGGATCCGAATGCAACGGAAAAAACGAAATCGGTCCTGGCGTATCTGAAGAGCTTGTCCTCCAAGCCGGACAAAAAAGTCCTGTCCGGGCAGTTCATCGGATGGATGTATTCCGAAGACCCTGAACTGTTCCCGAGAATACACCAGATGTCCGGGAAATATCCGGCGATTATGAGCGGCAATTATGCGGACTTCGGGGGAGAATGGGGCGATTTCAGCACGACGAATTCCCTCCTCGTGGATCATTGGAACAGCGGAGGGTTGGTCGAAGTTGCCGCCCATATTGATAATCCCGTGACGGGGACTTGGGATATGAGCACTTATGTCGACCTCGTCCAGTTGGTAACTCCCGGGACGACGTTGAACAATCGATGGAACACGGAACTCGACAGGATTGCGACAGGCCTTGCCGAGCTTCAGAATTATGGCATCGTCGTGCTTTTCAGGCCCTTGCTTGAAATGAACGGCGACTGGTTCTGGTGGGGTGCGCGTAACGGGGCGGAATTCCGGAATCTGTGGATCTACACGTTCAACTATCTGACTCAAAGGAAGAACCTCCACAACTTATTGTGGGTGTACGCCCTGAATGCCAACACCGGCGACACCTTGACCTATTATCCGGGGGATCAATACGTCGATGTGGTGGGTGTCGATTACTATTCGTCGAGCGGCAATTTCCCGACCGCGTACGAGTACGAGACCTTGAGAAATCTCGGGAAACCGTTTGCTCTGACCGAGCTGGGCCAATGCGATCCTTCGGGGACGAATTGTCCCTCGAAAGACAGCAGACAAATCATCGGCTCCATCAAGCAAAACATGCCGGATGTCGTTTATTGGAGCAATTGGAACGAAGTCTGGGCGCTCGACGAGCACTTGAACGTCAATACATTGTTGTCCGATCCATGGGTGGTTAACCGGGGAGACGTAAACCTGGGCACTCTTCCCGCTCCTCTTGCCCCCGCCGCTCCGACCGGGATCAGGGTGCGGTAAATAAAGGGGGGTGTTGGAGCCGACGGGCGGGCTTGAACCGCCAACCTGCTGATTACGAATCAGCTGCTCTACCGTTGAGCTACGTCGGCCCGAAGGGGCTGGAGCGAAAAGTCGCAGTCCGTAAGACTATGGATTGCGCGCCCGAAAGTCAAGGGTGCTCGATCTGGTACTGCTCGATGTGGAGCTTGTCGGATGCGGAGATGTTGATCTTCATCCCGTACCGGGTCTCCAGCTTCTCGAGAAACCGCCGTTCCTCGCCGAACAGCTCCTCCGCGAGGCCGGGGTTCACGTGGAGGGCGACCTGCTTCCCGGAGAGCAGCGCGCCCTGCCGCTCGAGCGCCCGGAAGATCTCGTAGCAGATCGTCTTCTTCGACTTGATGACCCCCTCCCCGGAGCAGTAGGGGCACGCCTCCGACAGCGACCGGGCCAGGCTCTCCCGCACGCGCTTCCGCGTCATCTCCACCAGGCCCAACTCCGAGATCTTGCAGATCGTCGTCTTGCTCCGGTCGGCGCGAAGCGTGTCGACCAGGGCCTGGTACACCTTTTCCCGGTTCTCCTCGCTCTTCATGTCGATGAAGTCGATGATGATGATCCCGCCGATGTTGCGCAGGCGGAGCTGATAGACGATCTCCTTGACCGCTTCCAGGTTGATCTTGACGGTCGTCTCCTCGAGCGAGGTCCGTCCGACGTACTTGCCCGTGTTGACATCGATCACGGTGAGGGCCTCGGTCTGCTCGATGACGATGTACCCGCCGCTCTTGAGCCAGACCTTCTTGTCCAGGGCCCGCGCCAGTTCGATCTCGATGCCGTGGTGTTCGAAGATCGGCTGCGGCCCGTCGAACAGCTCGATCCGGTCCTGGATGCGGGGAAAGAACTGCGCCGCGAAACCGCGGATGCGCGCGTGCTCCTCCTCGGTGTCGACCACGATGCGGTCCATGTCCGCGGAAAAGAGGTCCCGCACCGCGCGCAGCGAGAGCGACAGCTCCCGGTGGACGAGGGACGGCGCATTGGACGACTCGCTCTTCTTCCGGATCGCTTCCCACAGGCAGACCAGGTACTCCATGTCCGCCTTGAGCTCGGCCTCCGTCTTCCCCTCCGAGGCCGTCCGCACGATGGCTCCCATCCCTTCGGGGCGGATCTTCTCCACGAGCCGGCTCAAACGTTCCCGCTCCTCCAGGTCGTCGATCCTGCGGGAGATCCCGATGTGGGTGGACCAGGTGAGCAGGACGAGGTACCGCCCCGGAA
>JAMDCN010000080.1:0-4931 GCA_023489025.1 Deltaproteobacteria bacterium
TAATAAACCTCGATCCGATGGGCACGTCGATGTTGAAGGAGGAGCCAAAGAATTGCTGCGTAGGCCCTTCGCCGCTCAGCCGACAGGAAACGGAACCGATCACCCGGGATGGCCCCGATGATCGCTTGAAGGTCCTGGAAATCACTTCCGGCCATAGAGGAATACTTTACCAGATTCGACGCGGCCGGACCGGCATTATGACCAGATGCATCGCATCCAGCGTCCGCTCAAAGTGAATGCGATCTCCCCATCACACACGCCGCCCGTTCGTGATGGTTTTGCCACATTGGACGGTCGTACAAAGAGAGGTGGTTCGAATTCATTGAAATGGCGCGCACCATCTGAAAGAATTCGAACCGCCTCTGAAATCCCCATCGAAGTGAATCTGACGGATGAGGACGCAATCCCGGCTTACATGAAGGTCTCAGTAAAAGTCTTACATCTCCGTAGGTTGGGAATGCCCTATGCCAGCATCGCCGAGCGGCTGGGGGTTAACCTGTGGATGGCGAAAAAAGCGGCTCAGTGGGGCAAAATCCATCGTAGAGGTTAACTCTGACACATCTTACTATCTGTGATTCGCTCTTGCCTGAAATGTCAACTTGACATTGATTGACATTTCATTGATCATATCAAACATGAAACATCAATTTGACGTAAATTGACGTTACGTCGACATCAAACACGAAGCGCCGGTATGAACAAAATTCGGCGAGGTGAAATGTGAAGCTTCCCGAATCCACTCCCAATTGGCGTGAAGTTTTTGCTCGCAATCCTCAAAAACTGGTTTCCTTGCTGACTTCCCAGGAAGCGCGAGAATACGTCGAAAAGGCCAATCTTGACTATCTTCATTGGGAAAAAGCGAAGTACCTGAAAGTCCCAACCACGATATCCCCGGAGGAACTTTGGTTTCTCATCAAAATATCTCGCACGCCAAACATAAAACAGATCCCACTGGTTGATCCTAAGGGGGGATATTACGGATTCTGGCTTCCGGATTCGGTTCTCAAAGAACTGCATTTCATCGATCAGAATGCCGGTGGCAGCATCCTGGTGGACAATCCGGAACTATCTCCCGAAGCCAGAGAGCGGTATCTGATCAGTTCCCTGATGGAAGAAGCCATCGCATCCAGCCAGATCGAGGGTGCCTCGACGACGCGGAAAGTCGCCAAGGAAATGCTGCGCGAGGGGCGGCCACCGAAGAACAAAGCTGAGAAGATGATCCTCAACAATTACCATACCATCCGCAAGATAAAGTCGTTCATTGGCCAACCTCTCTCGATCGATATTCTCCACTCACTTCATGAATCCTTAACGGAAGGGACGTTGGACGATCCCTCCGCCGCGGGGCGGTTTCGGACCGAGAAGGATTCTATCGTCGTGGTGGACGAAAGTGACGGCCAAACCCTGCACGTCCCGCCACCGGCCCGGAAACTACCCGAGCGAATAGAAAAGCTTTTGGCATTTGCTAACGACAAGAGCAACGAGCCTTTTATTCACCCGGTGGTCAGGGCCGTCCTGCTGCATTTCTGGCTTGCTTATGAACATCCTTATGTCGACGGCAACGGAAGAACAGCCAGAGCGGTATTTTATTGGTACATGCTGACCCATAACTACTGGTTGTTCGAGTACCTCAGTATTTCGAGGATCATATTGAAATCGGTCAGACAATATGCAAGAGCGTATCTGTATTCCGAACATGATGACCACGACGCCACGTATTTCCTTGCCTATCATCTTAAGGCGATCCACTTGGCGTTGGAGGAGTTGCACCATTACCTGGCACGCAAGCAAAAAGAAATGCGGAAGGCGATCACGTTGTTACGGAAAATCCCCGATCTGAACTATCGTCAGCTAGCTCTTCTCCAGCACGCCCTGAAGCATCCGGACGCGCTCTATACCATCGAATCGCACAAGAATTCACACAACATCGTCAGGGCCACTGCAAGGGCCGATTTATTCGATCTTGAAGGGAGAGGATATTTGACCAAGAGGAAGCAAAACAGACGATATTATTTCGGGGCGGTTCCGGACATTGGAGAAAAACTGGATATATTCCCGAGGACGAGCCTTTGAGGGAAATCCCTGGGCAATGTCCGGTGACAACTGCCCGCGCGAAGCGATTGTCGAGGAGGAACGGACAGAGACACTCGCAAGGCGGAAGAAATTCTTGACCTGCTGGTAAACGGAAGGGGAATGGAAGAAGGGTTCGAATTGTATAAAGTGGCGCGCCCTAGAGGATTCGAACCTCTGGCCACTTGATTCGTAGTCAAGTGCTCTATCCAGCTGAGCTAAGGGCGCGTCCGTGAGGAAAGTCATCATACGGCAAGGGGTTTCCCGCGTCAACAGCGGGCAGGAAGAACCCCCTTTTTCGACCCCAAAAAGCGGGTTGATTGCGCGGGTTTTACAATCCATGCAGCCTTCCCATCGAATCTTCCCCACATCTCATATCGGCCTGAAGTGCATTAGCGCTCCTCGGACCGACCTGGGGGGCTGATCCCGCCACATTCTGAGACTCGGCACATGCCCAAGCAGAAAGTGCTCCGCGCGGGGAACGGTCACACGGACCCAAGAATCTAAACAACATACGCGGGGATTGCCGGAATTGTTCCCCGGCCAGGACCCCCTTTATAGATCATCGGCGAAACATCAACGGTCCGACACTCATGGAGGCGAATGGTTTCCCCGGCGTCCGCCATGACAGAAAGGATGGTTGCAACATGCGTATGCTCCTGAACGTGACGATGCCTCACGAGCCGTTCAACACCGCCGTCAGGGACGGGTCCGTCGGCGAGAAGCTGGACCGCATCCTGAAGGAGACCAGGCCCGAGGCGGTCTATTTCACGGAACGGAATGGGCACAGGGGGGCGATCCTGATCTTCGACCTCGCCGATCCATCGAAGATTCCCGCCGTTGCCGAGCCATGGTTCCTCGCCTTCAACGCCGATGTCGAGTTCAGGATCGCCATGACCCCCGAAGACCTCAAAAACGCCGGGCTCGGGGATGTCGGGAAGAAGTGGCCAAAGGCCGCTTGAGAATCCCGGGCAGGAAACAGCTTCAGCGAGGGCCCGGGATTCTGCCCGGGCCCTTCTCTCCGAATCGTATCGGGATGTGGCCGCCCTGGCTCAGGAACCGGACAGTCACTGCATGTACGCGTCGATGTGAATCTTGCCGGTCGAGAAATCCACGGTCCCACGGCCCCAGATCTGTCGCGTGGTGACCCAGGCGTATTCCTCGACGGCCGTGCCGAGGCTCACATTCTCAAGAAGGTCGGCGATCGGCTCGGCAACGCGCGGCATGGCCACGCCGTCGGCGGAATGCGCGATCCGGCGACCGTTCCCGGTTTCGACGACTGCGCGAATATCCAGGTCGACGCGGCCGTCGGCGCGCATCCGGAGCTAGTCGATGCCCCGCACTCGCCCCGCCGGCCGGCCCCTGGCGTGGCCCTCGAATGCGACTATGGCGTTAGCCAGCGGTCTGGCCGAAGCGGAGAGCGATAGCCACGATCACTTGCGTTTCAGTCCATCTCGCCAGGCAATCGCCTCGAGTTCGACGCGGACAGCGTCCTCGACGGCAATCACGGGTCGTGCCTGGAATTCGAATGCAGGAAAAGTCGAACATGCCTTGTGAACCGCCACCGGATCGTCGCAGTCAACCAACATATGCCCACCCCACTCGCCGACTCGCACCACGAACAATTCGATCTTGAAATTGGCGGGGGCCTTCCATTGACCGAACACATCAAGTATTCGCTTCTGGGCATTCTCGTACTCCGCAGGCGAACCTTGCGGGCGTTCGAACCAGCTGATCATGTACTTCATCGGCATCCTCCTCCCACCACCCCTTTTTCACCACGAAAATGGCGGCTGATTGCACGGGGGTTGCATTTCAATACGGTGGTCAACGGGCAACTATCGATACCTTCCAGCCTTCGCTGTCCGCGACTGCAACTGGCTGAGTACATCCAGCATCTCCGGAGAAGTGCCCGTGTGTCGGTTCGGAACGAACCCCACCAACCGCTGATGGTTACGCAATGGACACCTGTTTGTCGTTAGACCCAACCGAAGAGTTGAGAGATTCCATTTCCATGCAACTTGCGGGTGACCATATTCCCCCCGGAAAAGCACCTCAGGCGCCCATCTTGCGCAACATGTGATCCATGACCTTACCGTGCTCTTCCTGCGGACTGAACAGGATGACCTCGGCATCTTCGGCGACATTTACCGTGTGTCCGGGCGGCCAGTAGAACAGGTCCCCGTTATTGTTCACTTCCCGGGTGCCGTCTGCGTAAGTGACGATGAGTCTCCCCTCCAACAGGTAGCCCCAGTGTGGACTTTGGCAAAGATCCCCCTCCAGCCCGTCGAGTAACGGCTTTATGTCCGTTCCGGCGCCGAGAGAAAAATACTCGCCGCCGATCATGCCGTACCCGGTCGCATCGCCGAAATTCGTCTTTTGCCGGGCAACCGCTCCTGGCACGTTTATTCTGACCGGTATGTCTTCCTTGGCGATCCGCATCGTGTGTCCCTCCTTTCGATACGATTCCGATGCGGGCAGGATCGGGGAGGTTCCCTCCCCATGGAACGTTGGCCGGTGGCTTCAGGGGGCCGGATCGGACGCGGATCGCGGATCATAATTGAGCGGCGAATGACACGTATTTGATAAAATGGCTTCTCGAGGTCTTCAATAACAGATCGCATCGGATGACCATATTCCATCCTCCGAATGGAGCCGATCGGGGTGTGATGGATCCAACCAAAAAGTCGATGTCCACTTTCAGGTCATTTGTCCTGGCGGACATGATCACCCTGTCAAATGCGGGTTTCGGAATGGCGGCGATCTTGCTATGTCTAAGCCGCGTTACCGATTCCCGTTCCCCTTCCTTCTGGGCTGTCTTTATCCTCCTCCCTCTCGCGCTGGTCTGCGATGTCTTCGAT
>JAMDCN010000080.1:4944-6014 GCA_023489025.1 Deltaproteobacteria bacterium
GCTGGCCGATATCGTCAGCTTCGGCGTCGCGCCCGCTGTCCTGGGGTTTGCATTGGGACTGCAAGGCATTTGGGATGTACTGATTCTGATCTATTTCGTGAATTGCGGAATCAGTCGGCTTGCAAGGTTCAACGTGACCGCAGAGGCGCTTTCAGGCGGAACGGGAAAGGTCGAATATTTCGAAGGGACTCCCATCCCTTCCAGCATCATCATCGTATGCATTCTCGGCATCGCCTTCTGGCAGGGCCGGATCGATCATCTCCTCCCCTTTGGATCCTTCCGGATCGGGCCATGGATATTTCACCCTTTTGCGCTACTTTATGCAGCGAGCGGAAGTGCGATGATCAGCACCATCCGCATCCCAAAGCCTTGATAGAATCAAACCACAGACCTCGAAAGCCGACGATCAACGGATGCAGACATTCGGGTGCACGACTGCGTGGCATCCATCCGCCGGCGCGCCCTCGTCGCATCTATGGCGCGCCGTTGTAGAAGATCACGACGCTGTCGCCGCCGCCACCTGCCACGCTCCCCATCGTCGAGAGTTGGTTTGTTGTCGCCGGATTTCCACGGACCTCCGCGTCGAGGAACGTAAGCGTCCACGTGAAGATGTCGTTGGTCGAGGCAAGGTCGAATCCGTGTTGCACGCCTGAGAGTGCGACCAGTTCGCGGGTCCCGGCGAGGCGCGACATGCCGATCTCCGTTACGAGGATCGGAGCGGTCGTGTCGGCCGTCCCGCTGATGCCGAGGAACGGCAGATTGATGCCGTCGAGCCCGTGCTGGTCGCGACCGAAAGCCGGCAGGAACGGCTGCCCGAAATACGGCACGTAGCCGACCGCCGCCTTGATCCGCGGATCGCGGGTGATCTGATTCCACGACAACCCGGGATAAGAGGTCGTCAGGCCGGCGCCGCCCAACAGCATCATCGTCTCGCCGCCCATGCTCGCCCCGAAGCCGCCGATCCGAGTCGCTTCGATGCGATCTTGCCATTGCGGATGCGCGAGCACGAGGTCGAGCGCCGCGGAGATCGAAAGCGGTCGCAGTGCCTGCATCGCCGTGAAGTTGCTCAA